>CANRPG010000116.1 GCA_947632425.1 uncultured Clostridia bacterium
AACCGAAAGCGGGAAAAAGTCAATACCTTCTCTCGGCTGCTTGCTTGCGGTAACGTTGCCCATAACAACGGTCTCACCGTATCTTACGATACAAGAGCCGTTTGCAAGTCCGCACATTTTGCCTGTTTCTACTACA
Organism: uncultured Clostridia bacterium; assembly: GCA_947632425.1. Taxonomy (GTDB): domain Bacteria; phylum Bacillota; class Clostridia; order Oscillospirales; family Ruminococcaceae; genus UBA7477. Next base: position 137 of record CANRPG010000116.1, read on the forward strand.
AGCGGTCTGCCTGCATAGGTCGTTTCAAATGTCCTGAAATTTTCAAACATGGTTTGTCCTCCTATAAATTTTTTGCGGCAGCAGCTTTAGCAATAAACACAACGCTTATATTAAAGCGCTCTGTTTAATGCTAATCGCCACTGCTCATATATACACTGAAAGGCAGCGGCACATTGAATGCTGCTGCCTTAGCGTACAGTTGTTACTTTCTGATACCGAGCTTAGCAATAATAGCTCTGTATCTTTCAATATCCTTCTTAGCAAGGTAGTTAAGAAGGTTTCTTCTGTGACCGATCATCTTATAAAGACCTCTTCTGGAGTGATGATCGTTCTGGTGTGTTTTGAGATGCTCTGTAAGATCTGCTATTCTCTTTGAAAGGATAGCTATCTGTACTTCGGGAGAACCCGTATCGCTCTCATGGTTTCTGTTCGCTTCAATGATAGCGTTTTTTTCTTCTTTTCTCATCATAGTGGTTCGTACCTCTTTCTTAATTTTTTCCTGTGACGAAGATAATGGCTGATACGTCTCCGCATTGCGGCTATATCCGAATATCTGCGTTCACGGTAATATTTCACAGTCAGATATACATCGACTGCACAACATTTAAATTGTACCATATTACAGGCAAAATGTAAAGAGTGTTCACAAATTATTAAGAATTTATTTAAAATTACAGTCTGCTTACTCTATACCGTGCTTTATTTTTGCCGCCGTGAGGGTATTTTTCATAAGCATGGCTATCGTCATAGGTCCTACACCGCCGGGAACAGGCGTTATAAAGCTTGCTTTTTCTTTAGCGCTGTCAAAGTCAACATCGCCGCACAGTTTGCCGTTTTCAAGCCTGTTCATGCCTACATCTATAACTACCGCGCCTTCTTTTATCATATCGCCCGTTACCAGCTTAGGCACGCCAACCGCAACTACCAGTATATCGGCTTTTCTGCAATGATCTGCGAGGTCTTGTGTCTTTGAGTGGCATATAGTCACAGTGCCGCTCTGGTGCAACAGCAGCATCGACATCGGCTTGCCTACAATATTGCTTCTGCCTACAACCACACATTCTTTGCCCTTTATCTCAACTCCGGTCGAAGCTATAAGCTCCATTATACCGGCAGGCGTGCAGGGCAAGAAGCTGTACTCCCCTATCATTATCTTACCGACATTAACCGGGTGAAACGCATCGACGTCCTTTTCGGGTGAGATGCTGTTTATGACTGCCTTTTCGTCAAGGTGCTTCGGCAGCGGCAGCTGAACAAGTATGCCGTTCACGCTGTCGTCTTTATTCAGCTTATCTATAAGCTGCAAAAGCTCCTCCTGCGTGATGTCAGCGCCAAGCGCGTATTCGTATGATGCAAAACCGACCGTTTCGCAAGCTTTTTTCTTGTTGTTTACGTATATGCGTGATGCAGGGTCGTCGCCCACAATAACCACCGCCAAACCTATGTTTATGCCGTATTTGGCTTTTACAGACGCAGTTTCCTTTGCTATTTCTTCTTTCACTCTTGCCGAAACGGCTTTTCCGTCAATAATGTTTGCCATAGTTTATTACTCCTCGTCGTTGTTTTCATCACTGTCAGCGGCAGTTTCGCTCTCTGCTGCTTCGTCAGCCACAGTGTCGTCATCTTCGTCAAGAATACTCTCATATTCTTCGGTATCTTCTTTTATCAAGCCGTTTTTAAGGTCAGAAAAATACTTCTTTTCAGCCTCTTTAAGTTCTTTAAGCTTTTCAAGATGTGCTTTATCGCCATCTTCGCCGAACTTTTCATCATACTCTTTCTGAAGATTTGAAAAATCCTTGCCCTCTGACTTAGCCTTTGAAATGCTCTTTCTGAGAGTCTTCTTCTCTGCCGCTCTTTCAATATCCAGCCTATAAGCCGCAAGCTGAACTTTTGAGTTTTCCGTCTGACAATAGAGTTTGCTGTCGCCTGCACGCTTAGCCATACCCCTGAATATGATTATCAGAACAATAGAAGCCAGCACACAAGTGCCTGCAACAAGCTGCGAAACACGGATATTTCCAAGGTAAAGGCTGTCAGTGCGAAGTCCTTCTATAAAGAATCTGCCAAGACCATACCAACCGATATAAAGCAGGAACACCTCGCCGTCAAACTTTCTGTGCTTAAAATACAGATGCAGAAGCACAAAGCCCAGCAAGCACCACAGCGACTCATATAAAAAGCAAGGGTGAACAGGCAGATAGCAATTCAGTTTATCGCCTGTTTTCAGGAAATAATCATCGCTTACATTTACAAGATAGGTTATCGTCGTCTGGCTCATCATGCCCCACGGCAGTGTTGTATTTGTGCCAAAAGCCTCTTGGTTGAAAAAGTTTCCCCACCTGCCTATGCACTGACCTATCAAAAAGCAAGGGCCGCATATATCAAGCATGGCAAGCAGGCTTTGTTTGTGCATTTTTACGATAATACCGCCTACCAGCACTGCACCGATAAGACCGCCGTATATTGCAAGTCCGCCGCTTCTTGTGTTGAAGAAATCTTTGAAACCTACACCCGTATCGTTAAACACCACATAGTAAAGCCTTGCGCCGAATATCGCGCCGATAAGACCGCCTATTATAGCGTCAGACATTTTATCGGGGTTAAGACCCGTCGGCACCATTTTTCTGTAGCCGTAGAAAAGCGCCAGCACTATTCCTATCGCGATAAGAAATCCGTACCAGTATACCTTGAAATTTATGCCCGGTATAGTGAAGCACACCCTGTCAATTGATATGCCCGAATTAAAAATATTGTCCGAATCGCCGAAGAACGGAAAATACGTCTTGTTCGGGTTATCTTTTATGGTGGCTATCGTTTCTTTGCTCACCTCTTCGGCAAACATTAAAAGTCCGTTTAATGATGTCATATTTCTCTCTCCATTATGTTTTATTGTTCTTGTCAGCTGGCAGCACCAAAGACATTGCCATGCGCTCTTGGTCAAAAAGATCGGGAAGATCTTTTGTAATATCCTCAAAGGTCATTTGCGCAAATACTTCAATATTATCAAACACTTCTATTCCCATAAGCGCAGAACTCAGCATTAACTCCGCGCAGTACTGCACCTTGTCAAAGCCGCGTATCATGCTGCCGTATCGTGCTTTTTTAAGAATGTCAAACCGCTCTCTTTCAAGACCGTTTTGCGCAGCCGCAGAAAGTTCTTCCTGTATGCGCTTTGCAACTGTATGAGGGTCTTTTGACTCGCCGCTGAATACGTTGTAAAAATACCCCGGGCCATAGCAGCATTCGGTCGAGAACGAAGAATTTATCAGTCCTTCTTCCGTCAGCTTGTTATATAGCTTAGAAGTATTCCCAAGCAAAAGCTCCATTATCATAGATGCCTCATAGCTCTTTTTAAGCTGCTCTTTTCCGCTGTAGGGGCGGCATTTGTAACCGATATTGAAAATAGGCTGCCCCACAGGGAAAAACGATGTAATTTCCTTTTGCGCTATTCTGTCAGGCTCACTAAACGGCTTTACCTCGGGTCTGATATTTTTTGAAGGCACGAGCAGTTCGTCGCAAATTTTCAGCACCTCGTCAACGTCTATATTTCCTGCAATGCAAAGCACCATGTTATTCAGGTTGTAAAACGTATTATAGCACTGGTACAAAAGCTCTGGCGTTATCTTCGCTATAGATCCCACCGTGCCTGCAATATCTATCCTGACGGGGTGCTGTGCATACAGGCAATTGAGCAGGTCATAAAATGACTGCCTTTCGGGGTTGTCACGGCTCATCTGAATTTCCTGACCTATTATGCCAAGTTCCTTTTCGATAGTATCTTTTGTAAAATAAGGCTTTTGCACGAATGAAAGCAGCACTCTCAGCGAATCCGCATAGTTTGCCGTACAGCTGAAAAGGTATGCTGTGTGGTCAAAGGTTGTGTATGCGTTACCCATAGCGCCTGTTTTTGCGTACAGTTCAAAAGCATCGCAGTCTTCATTTTCAAAAAGTTTATGCTCTAAAAAATGCGCTATGCCCTCGGGCACGTCTGTAAAGTTTTCATCGCCCTCAATACGAAAACTGTTGTGCAGCGAGCCGTATTTTGCCGCGAACAGCGCTTCCGTTGTGGTAAAGCCTTCCATCTGCCACAAAAAAATATCAAGTCCGCTGGGGTGCTTTACGTATACGTAACTGTCGCTGCCTTTTTTGTCGGTGAAGACCTTTCTTTCATACTCACTGCTCATTGTGTTCCTCCTCTCCGCTTGTCGGTCGCAGAGCATACACAGAATCAAGCCTGAAACTGTTTGCGACAGAAATTATATCTTCACGCGTAACGGCATTCAGCTTATCTATCACTTCATCAGGTGAATAACAGCTGCCTCTGCGGCACTGCACCATATACCACGAAATAAGCGACAGCATACTGTCATAGTTGCTGCGGAAAGCGCCAGTTATCATAAGTTTTGTTTCTGCAAGCTCTTTTTCGGTTATATCGCCGCCGCACAGCAAAGAAAACTGCTCATTTATGGCATCTGTAGTTTTTTCGAGGTTTTTATCGTCTATTCCGCTTTCAACAAGAAGCGTATTGCTGTATTCGGCAAATATAGAAGAACAGCTGTAGCACAGGCTCATTTTCTCGCGCACGTTCATAAACAGCTTTGAGGTCGGTATCAGCCCGAACAGCGCAGCCAGCAGCTTTGCGGCATACAGATCGCATTTTTCCGATTTATACGCCATTACCAGCCTTGTCTGTTTTATATCCATGCTCTCCGACATTTTCTCTGCCTGCGGCTTTATCTGCGACGGAACATAATACTCCGGCTTGTGAACATTTCCCCTAGGTATCGCAGAAAAGGCATCTTCAAGCATCCTTACGGCATCAGACACATCTTCAGAACAGCCTACATATATTTCTATATGCGAATCTGCCAGAAAAGACTTGTAAAGCTGAAATACCTGCTCGTTTGTAACAGCTTGCGCATCTTTGCGCTCACCGTATATAACAGCACCCAACTTCTCACCGCGGAATATAAGCTTTGAAGTAGCCTGCTTCAGGGCATACGAGCCTTTGTTGTTTATCTCCGAGTCTATCTCGTCCAAAAGTTCCTGCTTTAAAAGAGCAAATTCTTTGCTGTCAAACGCGCCGTTTTCGGTCTTTGGCGAGAATATTGCACTTAGCAGCACCTTAACAAGCTCTGCGGTCACCTTTTCGCCGTCTATGGTATATCTGTCGGCAATGCAGCCTGCCAGAAACGTTGTTACATAGTTGTTTCCTACTATTTTTTCAGAGTCCGAAAAAGTCGCATCATAAAGCGAGGCAAGCTTCATATTAAGCGTCTCACGCGTGGGGTACTCGGCATTTGAAACCGACAGAATATTTGGCAGCAGCGCGCGTGCCGGCGTTTGCGACGGTTCAAAATCGCTCACAAACTGCACCGCTATATAATTTGTCTTGAACTTGTCGTCGCGTATCTCGCTTATATACACGCCGTCGGCAAGCTGTTTTCTGTTATATTTTACAGGCAATAAAAGCACCTCTTTCACTATCACACTTGTGTTTATGCATTAAAATATATTATATCACATCTTTTCAGAAATTTCCATAGTTTCTGCGTGATTTTATAAATTTTCATAAAACCGTCACAAAAATAATATCCCGATGCATAATTTCTATACATCGGGATAGAAAATATTGTCAGTTCCAGTCGGCTAAAACGGCATGACCTTCTTCAAGCGAGCTTTTAACATCTATAACACGCTGATTTTTACTGCCCTTGAAATGAAGCTCAAGACTTCTCTGCGAAAGCTCAAATCTGCCGTCTATCAGAAAATCAACATATTCAAGCAGTTCGCGCCAGCCGTTTGTATCATTCGCGCCTTCAATAAGCTGCTCATAGGTATAGCCCGTATAGGTTATGACGTTCAGACCGTGTTCTTTGGCTGCTTTCGCTATAGGCACTAAAGCTTTAGCCTGACACATCGGTTCTCCGCCGCTCAGAGTTATGCCGTCAAGCAGTGGGTTTGACAAAAATTTTGAAATGATCTCGTCGGTATCTGCTTCACTGCCGCCGTTAAAATCATGCGTCTGCGGATTATGACAGCCCTCGCAATGATGCGGGCAGCCCTGTGTAAATACCGTAAACCTTATTCCCGGTCCGTCAACTATAGAATCATTGACCGTGCCTGCGATCCTGAGCTTCAAATCAAACTTTCCTTTCTTTACGATATTACAGACTGTGCTTTACTCTGTCCTCGACCTCGGCGCGCTTAGCGTTGTTGAATCTGTCAAGCGTACCTACAAGGTAGCCTGTTATTCTTCTTATACGCTCAAATCCAACCTGATGTTCTTCCTCGGTACGTCCGCACTTGGGGCAAACATCACCTATTATGCCTGTGTAGCCGCAGCAGG
>CANRPG010000117.1 GCA_947632425.1 uncultured Clostridia bacterium
AATATACAACTTGCAAAAATTTTTCAAAAGGTCTTGTTATTTAATTAAAAATAGTCTATAATATAAATAGGAATTTGAAACGCTCTGACAAAGGAGGCGGACGCTATGTATGAACAGACTATGACATTTTCGGTAAATGATGACAAAGAAGCTGAGCTTAAGAAAAAGCTGACTATCATTTACGACGCGCTGAAAGAAAAAGGCTACAACCCGATAAATCAGATAGTTGGTTATATTTTGTCGGAGGACCCGACATACATAACCACTTACAACAACGCGAGGAGTTTAGTGCGCCACATTGACCGCGACGACCTGCTGCAAGCGCTCGTCAAGTCGTATCTGAGCAATTAAGCTGAACCGAAATGCAGACCGTGTACCGTGGGTATGCGGTCTTTTTGTTTTTAAGCAGCGTATCGCCTCACCCAAGTCGGTTTTTGCAGGCATCTTTCCGCCAATACGTCGTTGCCCTCCCTTGCCATACACAAAGTATGCCTGCGGTCGGTCGCCTAGTCTTGACGAAAATCTGCTCTGCAAAAACTGCTGCGCACCTCAACACCGAGGGGTTGAGGCGGCTCGGGTTCGGCTCTCCACTGCTATAAATAATTTCGAGGAAACAGCAAATAATATCGTTGAAAGGAGTTTTGAAAATGAAGATAATAAGGACTGCTTTGGCGATAGTGGGCGCGGCTGCTCTTGCAGGAATGGGCGCAGGTGCGGCAAAGAGCATCGGGCTTTGGAGCGAGGACTGCGAGAAATACATTCAGGCGGCTGAAAGCTATGTGCGCGGAGCTGTTGAAGTTTTGGAAAATGTGAACAATGTGGGGCTGAGCACCGAAAAGCACGGCTACGGGCAGGGCGTTATTGTTGACGGCGAGAACAGACCTGTTGGGGCAACAGATTTCAACGCGGCTTACTCGCAGTATGGTGCGTATGCTTTGAAAGATACGGACGAAAAGGTCATCTACCTGACGTTTGATCAGGGGTATGAGAACGGCTATACCTCGAAAATTCTGGACGTGCTGAAAGAAAAGGGCGTTAAGGCGACGTTTTTTGTGGTCGGCGATTACGCGAAACGCAATGAGGATCTGGTGAAGCGCATGATAGACGAGGGGCACACGGTGGGCAACCACACGATGTCGCACTACTCGATGCCCGACCTTTCGCAGGCAGAGTGTGCGGAGGAGATAAACTCTCTGCATGAGTATGTTAAAGAGCACTACGGCTATGAGATGACGCTGCTTCGTCCGCCGATGGGGGAGTACTCGGAGGCTTCGCTGGCGTACACCAAAGACTGCGGCTACGAGACGGTGCTGTGGAGCTTTGCATACGCCGACTGGGACGTGAACCAGCAGCCCGACCCAGCGCAGGCAAAAGAGAAGATAGTTTCGTCGGCGCATAATGGCGCGATATACCTGCTGCACTCGGTCTCGCAGACAAATGCTGAGATACTCGGCGAGGTGATAGACAGGCTGAGGGAAGAAGGGTACACTTTTGGACTGTTAGAGGCTAGCTGCTAGAGGTAAGAACGGTTTTGCTGCTAGAAGCAAGATAATTAGAGGCAAGAGGCAAGAGAATGCTTTTTACAGTTTAGCGCATACTTTTCAAAATCACATCTTGCCCTATTAGAAGTTAGAGGTTAGAAACGGTTTCATTGCTTTTGCGTGAGACTGTTTTCTATCAGAGGCAAGAGGTTAAGAAGCAAGAGGCAAGAAGTTGCTTTTTATAGCTCTGCGCAAACTTATAAAAATGCTTGTCTTGCTTCTTGCCTCTGGGTAGACCGCAGGAATGGAAATCTGTCGCAGGGGTTGGAAGAATGTTTCTAACCTCTAACCTCTCACTTCTAACTTCTGATAGCTTATTCTTCCGGCGGCGTTTAGGGGGAGTGGAGGAAACGGAGGAGAAAGCACGGGTGTGGTGAGAGATTGGAAGCGTGGGGCGGTGAACAGCTCCGCAGGCTGCGCGTAAGCGCAAACAATAAGCAAAAAACAACGCGCAAAAGCAGAAGTCACAACTTTTTGCTTCTTGTATTGACTTTGGGGAAATTTAGTGCTATCATTATAATGCAGTATTATGTAAAATATGCACGAATTTTATGCAGCGGAGGTATACATATGACCAAATTTAGCAAAAGAACCAAACGCACAATAATTCTATGCGCGGTATTTGCACTGATAGCCGCAGCCATTATTGCTTCTGTGCTGATCTATGCCCACGTTACCGCCGAAAAAGATATAATAACACGCGAAAATCTTTCCAAGATCCTCGAAGATGCCCCACAGGCGCTTGGTGAGAAGTATGTCAACTTAACACTGCCTGACAGTATTTCTTTGGGCGGTGTGGACAAACTACAAAAAGTATCGATAAAATGGCTGCATCTTATGACCGAGGAAGAGGCGGCAGACACGGTGATGGATCTGTGCGCGACCGTAAATAAAGACCCCATAACCAAAAGCGACCTTACGATCAACCGCCCGGAGCTTGACGGAAAAACGAGCTATGCGGTGCGCTATTATCCGAAAGAAGGAGACTATGAGAGCCCCGACGACCCGAATGCATTTTTCTGCATGGTAGTAGACGGCTATAATTTTGAGCTGACAAACTATTACTGGCTTCAGAAAGTTTGCGGCTTCGGAAAATACGAAAAATGGTACAGCGCTGACAGCAGCGGACTTGCCGACGTTGTTTACAAGGTAGACGGGCAGGACTATTCAGCACAGCAGGCTCTTGAGTACGCAAACACCGTTGTTGAAAAATACAAAGACTACTACAAAGAATTTGAAGTTGTGCCACAGTATATAATAGCAAGCAAAAACGACTTTAACGAGGAGTATTCTTATGCTGTGCGATATGCTTTTAAGTACGGCGGAGTTGAGATAAGCGATACGGGCTCTTATGAGCCGATGAACGACAGAGACTATGTTTATCAGGACGCCGATCTTACTGTGCGTGTGGCGTCTCCCGACAAGCTGATGACCATATTCAGCCGCATGGAGGGCTTCGATGTGAGCGCCGAAGATATAACGGAAGATCTCGTTACGCTGTCGTCGGCGCTGAGCCATACAAGCAAAACGCTTGCAGAAAACTTCATGCAGGAGATAAGTGACATAGATATAGTGTATCTTGGCAAACAGGAACTTATAGACTACACATACACTGCCAACATAGAGGACGAGAACGGAAATGTTATCGGAACTACCGAAGAAACGGTCAAAATAGACGGCGACGATGTTATAGATTTTATCCCGATGTGGCGTTTCAAGGTGAAAGAGATAAGCAGCGATATGAGTATGCCTGCGTACATATGCATTTATGTAGATATGCAGACGGGCGAGATGATAATGCTCAACGACCGCACCGGGGTGTATATCTCCGAAAAGGATATAGAAGAAGCAAAACAGCAAAACGTTGATATATACGCTAATGTTATGAGGGTGAATTAAAAGAGCGATTGGCTGCTGTCGGTGAATAAACAGCAGATGTGGAAATCTGCCGCGAGAGTTGTAAAAATGGCTTCTAACTTCTTACATCTGATAGCGCAAGAAGTTGACTTTTTGTGATACGGATCTATGCTGATTTTGAGAAATATACCCCACCCACTTACCGACCATAGAAAAGTGCAGGAAGAATTTACTTCCAGCGAAGCGGTAAGGAGTGGGGAGAGAGCCGGAGTGGAGAAAATGGAGTAGTGCGTGCGGCTGGGCGAGGGGCAGGGAGTGGGCGCGGTGAATGCGCTCGCTGAAAAATACAATTCAGATACGCACAAAGTTTTTAGAGAATGGGAAGAAGCCTCGAAGAGGGTTCTTCGGCACTTGCCAGACTGCTCGCAGGCGGTCAACGTGTGCGCTCCTGCGCGCTGCGTAAGCAGCAATTTTTTACAGAAAATCGGCTTGAAATTTGTTAAAAATATTGAAAATCTGCTATGGGGCAGGGTGGGTGAGTAAAAGACCTTGACATTCGGGCTCGATGGTGTTATAATGTCTTTAGAATGTGGCTGTATGCCCGTTCTTCGGTTTGGTAAAGTCGGTCTTTGACCGTTGACAAGAGGAGGTCATTTTATGAAACTCACGAAAAAATTTATGGCGGCTGCGGTTTCGCTCACCCTTTCGGCTTCGATGCTGCTTTCGGGCTGCGGCAAGGTTGAGGGCGATGCTGACGACAAGGCTGCTCAAAAAGTAGGCAACATCTCAGAAAGCGCGAAGCTGGCGGTAAGCACGGTCGGCAACACTGCGGAGAATATCAAGGACATTTTCACGGGGCAGGCTGACAAGGCGTTCTCGGGCGAGTTGTCGGTAAGTTTTGGCGCTGACGCTGCTAAGGAACTTGGCGTTGACAAGCTGGAGGACATTGCGCTTACATCGGACGTTAAGGCGAAAGACGGCAACATTGAAACGCTGCTGGGCATAAAATACGGCAAAGATGAGCTTATAAATGCTGACATAATACGCGATGAATCTACGGGAAACATATACTTTGGCAGCAAGCAGCTTTCTTCGGCGTACCTTTATGTAACGGGTGAGGAGATAGAAGCTGCGATAGGCGAGATTGAAGGCGAGCTTGGCGATGAAATAGGCACGAACACGTTGACAGAGGCGATCACTGTTGATCCGTACCTTACGATGAACGGCGAAGAGATGTCCGATGAGGACGTACAGATGCTTGAAAAGAAGCTTGATGAATACGCTGAGGAGATAGAGAAAAATGCTCCGCAGGGCGCCGAAGGCGAAAAAGTTACGGGCGATATAGATGGTGTAAGCTACACGCTGGACAGCAAAGAATACATAGTAAGCGGCAATGATGCACTGAACATGGTGACGGCTGTTGCTGATAAGCTGAAGGCTGACGACGAACTTCTGGATATGTTCACGAAATACTTTGAGGCGCAGCAGGTAAGCAAGCAGGATATTATTGATGCGGTCGACGAACTTGTTGCAGAACTGAAAGATTCGGACGATCTGAGCGAGACTGTGCCGTTTACTGCATACTATCAGGACGATGCATTTGCAGGTATGGCGTTTGACATTGACGGACAGTCGCTTAATATGCTGTGGTATGTTGAGGACGAGGCTGCGTGCGGAAGTCTTGATGTTGACAGCGACAGCGAAAAGGTCAACATGACTGCGAGCGCGAAGATAGACGACGGCGCGACCGATGTTTCGGCGAAGCTTGATATACCCGGCGAGGCGAGCATGAGCTTTAAGATAGATGATTTCATGATAGTTGACGAAGAGACGGGTGCATTCAAGGGCAGCGTTGACATTTCGGTAAGCGACAGCGAGCAGACTATGGGCATCACGGCGAAGTCGGATTCGACGTCTTCAAAACTGGACATGAGCGCTCAGATGAGCATGAACGGTGAGAAGCTGATAAGCATATCGCTGACGGGCAAAGAGACGAAGGCTACCGACATAAAGATACCTAGCGGAAAGACATTTGACGCGACTGACGATGAGCAGCTTGAGCAATACGCGGCGACTATGGATCCCGACAAGTTCCAAAAGGACATAAAGAAAGCTCTGGGCGATGATCTGTACTCGGCGATATTCGACAGCGGCTATGATGATCATGATTACGATTATGATATTGACGATTATTATGATCCGTATGAAGAAGACTACGGCAACGGCGTTGGCGATGACGACGAGCCTTACACGGGTATAGGCAAGGCTGACGGATATTTTGGTGACTTGGAGTTTTAAGTTATAGCAATAATAAAAGGAGGGCGTGAAGTCCTCCTTTTTTGTTGCACGTAAGCGGCTTAAATATTTGCGTTTATTTCTTTCAATATTTCCACGATCTCAATATCGCCGTCTACAAGTACTTCTGTTATCGGCTCGTGACCGTCCTCGTTTTCTCCGTTCTGCCAGTATATCTCTGCCAGTCGGAGATTTTCTTTCTCGGAGACTGTGCCGTCGAAGCATTTATACGCATCGCCAAAATAGCAATTACCGTTTGCCTTTATTTTGGCGACACAGTATGTAGGGCGACCTATACGGGCAAAATATTCGCCCCACCGCACGGCTTCTTCATACGTTTGAGAGACATACAGCGCTGCCATGCGAGACGGATATTGCGGATACTTTTCCCGTCTTACTTTCTCCAGCGCCAGCTCGCGCAGAGCAACATCGACCTCGTGGCTGAAGGCTGCTCCCGCATACTTTTTCGGGTTTTTGTAAATATCCTCAACTACGCTCAACTGCGCATAGACACGCTCGTGCACGCCGTTGGGGTTTTCTTCATTCAATACAAAACGCTGACCGACCTGCTTGGGTCTGTCAGAAACTACATGATAAAAATACATATATCCTCCTATTGTGGGAGAACTTATGTTACTCGTTCTCCCGAGCTTATTTGATTTTTGTGAAACGTTTGAAAGCTTCTGTAAACATCATGTTCACCTCCCTCGTATAATAAAGATGTATTCTAATTGCCTTTTAAAGACAAATAGGATATAATACAAGTATCGGATAG
>CANRPG010000118.1 GCA_947632425.1 uncultured Clostridia bacterium
GCTGCTCGGTAATGGCTTATAACTATTTTAACTGCGATATGATAGAAGCTCCTCACGGAAGAGCTCCCGCAGTTGCAACAGGCGTAAAGAGAACCAACCCCGATAAGTTCGTGTTTACATATCAGGGCGACGGCGACCTTGCCGCAATAGGTACTGCCGAAACAGTGCACGCCGCTACAAGAGGCGAGAATATAGTCGTTATCTTTATAAATAATACTATATATGGCATGACGGGCGGTCAGATGGCGCCTACCACCATACCCGGTCAGGTAACGCAGACCACCCCTTACGGTCGTGACCCCGAGCTTGCTGGCTACCCCGTAAGAGTATCGGAAATGCTTGCAACACTTACCGGCACTGCTCTCGCACAGAGAGTCGCAGTAGACAGCGTCCCCCATATCAGAGAGGCTAAGAACGCTATAAGAAAAGCTTTCGAGAACCAGCGCGACAAGAAAGGCTTCTCACTCGTTGAAGTGCTTTCCACCTGCCCTACAAACTGGGGTCTTACTCCTCTTAAAGCCCTTGAAAGACTCAGAGAGGAAATGATACCCTACTATCCTCTGGGCGTATATAAAGATATAACAGCAGAGGAGGGCAACAAGTAATGAACTATAATATTTTGCTTGCAGGCTTCGGCGGACAGGGCGTGCTTTTCGCAGGAAAACTTCTCGCTTACTGTGCGCTTATGGAGAACAAAGAAGTATCCTGGCTGCCGTCATACGGCCCTGAGATGAGAGGCGGTACTTGTAACTGCTCGGTATGTATCTCAGATGAGCCTATAGGTTCTCCGCTGGTAACAGAGCCTAACGTTTTCGTGGCTCTCAATCAGCCGTCGTTCGATAAATTCATCGGCAAGGTAAAAGCAGGCGGTAAAGCTTTCGTGGATTCCACCCTTGTAGAAAGCGTTTCCGACAGAGCGGATATCGACTGCTACTATGTTCAGGCTACTCAGCTTGAGACAGAAAATGAACTCCCTAAGGGAGCAAATATAATATTGCTCGGCAAGGTTCTCGAGGCAACAGGTATGTTCAGCGATGAGACCGTCCGCAAGGCGCTTGAAAAAATAGTGCCTGCATCAAAAGGCTGGCTTATCGAAAACAATCTGAAAGCTATCGGTATCGGCAGGGCACAGTGACCACCGCAGTAAACTAAGCATTTATTTCACAAGGCTGCTATACATATCAATTTATGTACGGCAGCCTTTTTTTATCTTATATCTTACAACTGAAGTGTGCGCTATATCAAAAAAAGTAAGGTGATATTATGAAATTGATGTTTGTGGGAGATGTCGTTGGTCAGCACGGCTGCGATTTTCTTGAAAAGCATATTTACAATTTGAGAAAGGAGTACGGTGTAGATATTGTCGTCGTCAACGGTGAAAATTCCGCAAACGGCAACGGTATCACCAAGCCTTCTATGATGCAGCTTTTCGGTATGAGCGTTGACGTTATAACAACGGGCAACCATTGCTTTAAGCGGCGCGAGTGTATCGAAATGTACGATATAAATGAAACGCTTTTAAGACCTGCAAATTACCCAGACGGCGTTGTGGGTCACGGCGTAACGGTGCTCGATAAGGGCAGCTGCAAAATAGCAGTCGTAAATCTGCAAGGCGTTGTCTATATGGACGCTCTCGATAACCCTTTCACTTGTATAGACAGCATTCTTGAAAAATTAGATACTCCGAATATTTTTATAGATTTCCACGCCGAGGCGACTTCAGAGAAAAAAGCTATGGGTCAGTATCTCGCAGGAAAAGTCACAGCAGTTTTTGGTACGCATACCCATGTGCAGACCGCCGATGAGACTATACTTTCAGACCATACCGCGTATATAACAGATACAGGTATGACAGGAGCAGAGCTTTCCGTCCTCGGTGTCGAGAGCAGTATAGCAATAAATAAACAAAGACTGCATTTTCCCGTAAGATTTACCGAAAGCCATAACCCGTGCTTTATAAATGCAGTCGTTGTGGAATTTGACGAGAAACTAGGCAAAGCTAACAAAATTGAGCGAATAATTTGGCGGTAATTAACAAACTTATCGCCAACACCTTGAAAATTTTCTGCCGATAGTATATTATAATATAAACGGGAGCTATACCGGGAGAGCGAACGTAATCGACAAAGGATTGGAGGTCTATATGGATATACTGAAAGTGTCAGCCCGTTCCGTTCCGAATTCGGTCGCTGGCGCGATCACCGGAGTGATAAAGGAACAAAATGAAGTAGAGGTGCAGGCGGTCGGAGCCGGAGCCGCCAATCAAGCGATCAAAGCGGTAGCGATCGCACGTGGTTACTTAGCGCCTATGGGTATCGATATGGTTTGTATTCCGGCATTCACCGTTGTTGAGATCAACGGAATGGAGCGTACCGCGATAAGGCTTATATGCCAGCAGAGATGATATAAACATCACAACAACTAACTTAAAATGTCTATGCCGATGCGGTTTTCCCGTGTCGGCATTTTTAATTTTTATTTAGCATATAAATAAAACAGCCAAGGGTCTTACCCCTCGGCTGCCGTTTGCAGATGTGACAATTACTTAGAAGTGAGAACGCTCTGGAACTGTATCAGTCTGTTGAGGCACTTCTCGCAAAGAGCCTTGCCGCTGAATTCCATCGTGTCCTCTTTGCCGCCGCAGAAAACGCAGGTTCTCTGAAGCTTGCGAAGAATGATCTTGTCGTCCTCGGTATAGATCTCAAGAGCGTCGTTCGTGTTGATTTCAAAAGAATTACGAAGCTCCTTCGGCAGAACTATTCTGCCAAGACCGTCTATCTGTCTTGTAATGCCTGTTGCTTTCATGGTGTGAACCTCCTGTAACAATAAAATCTACAATATCATTTTACCTTACATAACAATAAATGTCAATAGTGCGAAATGATTTTTGTCGAATTATATAAAAAATCAATCCTGCATTTGTCGTAAATATCTATATTAAGTTGCTAATTGGCATATAAATTACAGATTTTCATGGAAATTTGTGCTAATAACACGAAAAAGGAGAGATAACCATAAAGTATTTTCTGTTTCTGTCGGCAGCTTTGTCGCTCATTTTTTCCGCCGTAAACGGCAGCGCAGAGCGCCTTTCAAACACCATTTTGTCCGCCTGTGAAGATGCCGTTCAGCTCACACTTACGCTCCTTGGCACAATGGCGTTCTGGGGCGGTGTTATGAGAGTAGCAGAAAAAAGCGGTCTGGTCAGAAAAATATCAGCCCTGTTCAGACCGTTTCTCAAAGTGCTGTTCAAAGGCATAAACGAAAGCGGCGAGGCTTTTTCTGCAATAGTCATGAACATAACCGCAAACCTTATGGGGCTTGGCAACGCCGCCACTCCTCTTGGCATAAAAGCTATGAAAGCCCTGGCAGAAGAAGAACATTCAAAGGGCACAGCCACAGGCAATATGATAATGCTTGTCGTGATAAATACCGCATCTTTGCAGCTTTTGCCCACTACCGTTGCAACTTTGCGCCTCTCTCACGGCAGCAGCGCACCGCTCGATGTCCTGCCTGCAATACTGTTCTCGGCAGCCTGCGCGCTCACTGTGGGCGTAACTTTAACGCTTTTGATAAACGGCATCTCAACGCGAAAGGGCAGGGGAGAAAAGTGAAGATCACATCGTTTGTTATCCCCACAGTAATAGCCGTTGTCTTTGCGTATGGCATATATAAAAAGGTCGATATCTTTGAAGAATTTCTCAGCGGCGCGGCAGAGAACATGAAAGTCGCATTCGATATCCTTCCTGCCCTTATAATTCTGATGACCTGCATAGGTATGCTCAATACCTCTGGCGTTGTCGCCTTTTTTACAAATATCATCTCGCCCGCTGCAAAAGCCCTCGGCTTTCCGCCGCAGTGCCTGCCGCTCACACTTCTGCGCCCTCTTTCCGGCAGCGGCGCTCTGGCAGTGTATGAGAATATCATAACGCAGTATCACCCCGACAGCTTTATAGGCAGGGTCGCGAGCGTTATAATGGGCAGCACCGAAACTACGTTTTATACCGTCGCCGTGTACTATGGCGCGGCAAAAGTCAAAAATATCCGCCATACGCTGCTGTGCGCCATAGCCGCCGATATTACAGGCTTTGTCGTTTCATGCGCCGCAGTAAGGCTTTTTATGTAAGAAAATACCGCTCTGCTTAAATTGCAAAGCGGTATATTTATTTGTACTGTTAGCTATTCTCCGCACCAAGGCGTAAGCTCCAGCCTGATGAAATACCCCTGGTCGTGCTTGCATACCGGGCATACAGGCGGCGCTTGCGTGCCCTCGATAACATTACCGCAGTTCAGGCACATCCACTTTGTTTGCGTATCTGAAACAAACAGCTTTCCCTGCTCTATAAGCTCGGCAAAGTATTCAAAACGCTGCGCGTGCGTTTTTTCTATCTTCGCAATGTTCTCAAAATCCTGCGCTATCATGCCAAAGCCCTCTTCGCGCGCTATCTTGCCAAACGATGCATACACAATGTCGTGCTCCTCGTTCTCGTTGCGCGCAGCCATCCGTAAGAGCTTCGCAGCTTCGTTTGAGATATCAACAGGGTAGCCGCCGTCAACATGAATGCTGTCACCTGCGCTGGGCTGCAAATGCCCGTAGAAGACCTCCGCGTGTTCGCGCTCCTGATTTGCGGTAAACTTAAACAGCGCGCTGACAACATACATCTTTTGTTTCAGCTGCGATGCCGCAAAGTCGTATCTCGTCCTCGCCTGACATTCTCCTGCAAACGCCCTCATAAGGTTCTCTCTCGTCTGACTTTCTTTGAATACAGTGTTCATATCCTTTTCCTTTCTGTGTTTATTGTGCCAGCACTCCGCCGTCGCTTTCAAACAGCATCAGAATCTGCGCTTCTTCGCCCGTCATGCAGTCGATATAGACAAGCACGTGCCTGCCCTCGTCGTTAAGACAGGTAAACTCATAGCAGTAACATTCTTTCGTGTTGTCCAGCGGAATGTTGCACTCTCTTACGTTTTTTACCTCCAGATGTTTCGATACATTTTCAGCCGCCTTATCGCTGCTTATCTTCGGGCTTTCAAACGTCCTCTCTTTGTGGTTTACCAAAAATCCGCGCGCGTCAAAGCCCAGTATCTCGCCGTTGTCCATAGCAACTTTTATCTTTATAAGATCGGTGTAGCACAGCACGTTTCCGTCACGGTATGCGTAGTTTACAGTGCATACGTTGCCCAGCGTTTCATAGTATGTCACCTGCATATTTTCAACGCCCAGCTGCTCTAAATACTTGTCCGCGTGCGAGATAGCCTTTTTGGCATCTATCACCGTCTTTTCAGGCGTTCGCGACTTTAGCATATACGATATATAACCGCCGTTTTTCGTTACCGCCACACTGCCCGTTTCGGTGTTGTAAACATATGAAGGCATATTGCCAGCCTCGCCCTCTGAAGCGGTCAGTTCATCGGGCTTTACAGCAAGAGCCTTGCACGCCTTTGCCTGCGCGTAGCCCTCCGAAACAGCCTGCGCGTTTTCGGTCATAAGCGGCTTTCTTTGCAGAAGATGATCGGAGAACGGCCCGTCATAAATAAGCGTAGGGTAGCTTTCAAAACCGTCCTCAAAGTCTGCAAAACCGTCGGTAACGCTTATATCTCCCTCGTCAGCCGCCGAATTATCCAGCGAATCCACCACATTTTCGGGCGAAAGCTCACCGCTGTTTATCATCTGCTCTATAGACCACATATCGCCGCAAAGTTTCTGCGCATAGCCGCTGAGCTTTTTCAGAGTTTCATATTCTTCATCGCTGAGGTTTTCACCGCCCGACGACTTGTCAGAAAGGTATGTCGCATAGTTGCCCACCTGCGATAAAAACTTGTAGGTGTTGCTGAGTTCCAACTGCTCAACAGGCAATTGCGCCAAAGCGTTCTTCGCCGTTGAAGCCTCCGATAAAAGCTGTGCCGACAGTTTCGACTGCATAGCCGCGCTGCCTGCGCAAAGTTCTTTTGAAAGCGTTGTGTTTATGTTGTCCGCCGCAGCCGAAAGATCTTCCATAGCGCGCAGATACGAGCTTTCCAGAATAAGGTTAGCGTGCCTGTTCTCGCTCATAAGCACCACGTTGCGCACTAAAAGTATCACAAGCGCCGCTATCGTAAACACTATCAAGCGGATCTTTCCGCGTCTTGTCATTCGCATAATAACAGTATCTCCCCTCGGTTTTTTAATAGTTTTAGCCGAGTGAGAGCCGTTTATACATTTTCTGCCTTAAATTCTTGACATACGCACCCCATAATAGTATAATGTATTTTATACGAATAATTTTGTACACGCCGCAGTAAAATTTTATATAAGCATTTTTACTTCGTTGAGGAGATACATAAATGGGAATTACAGAGCTTTTTATACTTGCAGTAGGTCTTTCAATGGACGCCTTTGCCGTATCT
>CANRPG010000119.1 GCA_947632425.1 uncultured Clostridia bacterium
TACCGCTCTGACTGCGGCATTCATGCCCGGCGCATCTCCGCCGCTGGTAAGAACTCCTATTGCCTTTGCCATAGTATGCAGTCTGCGCAAACCTAACGCGCAGACCTCCACCTCCTTGATGATATTTATTCAAGCGCATGCCGCGCCGATATCTATATCTATGATAGCACAACACACCGCCGCTTGTCAAGTGATTTTGAACGTTTTATACATTTTGCCGTCATTATTTTTTTAAAAATTGCCTATATTAACAAAAGTTAAGAGCCGCACACCATGCACGGCTCTCAAAAAACTTTATGCATCCATCTCGCCCGGGTCAAGCGGTCTGTCGCCAACAGGCTCAGTCTGCTCCGCAGTAGTTTCTTCTGGCTGCTGCGCCTCAGTGGTAGTCGGAGTTGTTGTAGTCTCCTCTGTGGTAGTTGTCGTCGCAGGGTCGGGACCCGAAGATATGAATACCGTCAGCACTTCTTTGTTCTTGACGTTTATCTTGTCGCCCGGGGTTATGCTCGTGCGCGAGACCATATCCCTCGCAAATTTGTTTGAATACTGCGTTTTCAGCTCGTATGTTATTCCTGCCTGCGTGAGTATTTCAACATACGCATCTTTGTTCATGCCGTCAAACTTAGGCACTTCTATTTCCGAAGGTCCTCTGGATATTGCCAGTTCCAGCTGCGGCATATTTGCAGGGTCAAACGCCACGCCCTGTTCAATGCTCTGTGATGTGATATATCCCTTCGGGTACGCAAGATTATCATAATCATCTACCAGCACGATGGTGAACGTTTTCGCCAGATTATCCTTCACGGTATCATAGCGCAGACCCACAAGCGCAGGCACAAAAGAGCCTTCGCCGAGGTTTTGCTGTGCCGCGGTCGTAGTCACCGCCTCAACGTCTGAGTTCTCCGTCGGCGCGGTGGTAACATCACCGCCGGGCGCTTGCGTAACTATCGGCGTGTATGATGCAGGGTCTCTCGTAACGGGGCGCGAGGAGCTGTCGTCGCTCTCTCCGCTGCTGAGCATTATCACCAGCAGTATTATAGCCAGCACCACCAGCGATGCCGCCAGCACAACTACCGCGACTGTCTTTGCCTTTTCGTTCTCGCCGCCGTTTTCTGCCGGATCCTGCGCTTCGGGTCTCTGCACGGGAATGGTTTGTGTAGCGCCCTTTTCATGCTCTATATACTGCGGCTGACCGAACAGCTTTGTCACAAGCTCTGTAATGCTCTGTATCCTGTCCTCGCTTCTTACCGCCATGCCGCGCATTATTATACGTGATATTTCGGGCGGTATATCGGGGTTTATCTTTATAGGCTCGATAAGGTCGTCGTTGCCTATTCTTCTGTATGCTTCTGTAGGCACGCAGCCCGTGAGTATTCTGTAAAGCACCGCAGAGATAGCATAAACGTCCGTCCACGCTCCCTGCCATTCAAGAGAGCTGTACTGCTCGGGCGCGGCGTAACCCGAATAAAGCTCGGGCGTAAGCTCTGAATTTGAAGTTCTTATCGCACTTATGCAAAAGCCGCATATTTTAAGTTCGCCCTTTACGGTAACTATAATGTTTTCGGGCGAAATGCCGCGGTGTATAACGCCTGCGTTGTGAGCAAGGCTTAAAGTTGTAAATACCGGCGGAAACATCTTCTTTACGTGCTCCCACGAGAGCCTGCCCGAATTTGACTGTAGGAACTTCTTCAGCGAAAGCCCTTCAACATAGGGGTATACGGCATAAGTTGTGTTGTTCTGAGAGAACAGATCTATAGCCGGCTGGATATTCTGCAAATTTCTCAGCCGTGAAAGAGTTTTGTTTACCTCGGCAAATTCCGACATATACGTCTTATACTTTGCAAGGCAGTCGGGATTTACGGTAACGCTGTCGGAATTGCGGCTGCGCGTGCAGAACGTATCGGGGAAATATTCCCTTATAACGACCTTTTCATGCGTGATGTTGTCATAGCTTATATACGATGCGCCCTCGCCGTTGTAGGTAAGCAGCCTGCCGACAAGATACCTGTTGTCAAGCGTGCTGTCAGGCGCTAAATACGGCTGTATACGCGGAACATCGCTGCCGTAGCTGCAATTGTCGCAGGTGCCGTCGGCATTCAGCTCATTCATACAGCCAAGGCACAGACCCAGTTCTTTTGCGTTCATAGTTCTCCCCCTCTCTTACAATATATTTATAATACATTCAATACATTATAACACGTTCAGCGCATAATGCACTTATTATATGATAACAGTATCTTTGCTCTTTGTCAACAGCATATTCATATTTTTAAACTTTCAGCAATCATTTGTAGCCTTTTTGTAATCATTGACACGCAAAAAACGCGCCTTTCGCAAAGAAAAGCGCGCATATGACAAAATTTTCATGCTAAATATCATCGGGGTAAACAAGCTCGGAACTGTAGTACTGATACTCCATATTTGCGTTGTATGTTACGGTAAGGCGCACCGCCTGCTCGTTGCCTGCCTCGTCCTCGTAATAATACTTATAAGTATAGGTTATAAAGGCATTTTCATAGGTTATGCTGTATACATCGAGGTCAATTTCCTTTTCAACGTTTCTGTACTTTTCGTTTTTCATGACATTATCGAGGTTTATGACCTTGTCTGCCTTCTGACCCTTGTGATTTTTCTTGCAGGTGGTAAAATCTGTATACGCAACGGTAACTATCTCGTCGCTGTCGTTGAGGCACACTGTTACCACCCAGTTGGGGAACTTTATGCCGTCAACCTTCACGCTGTCGTCGTCCTCGACAAGGTAGTTGAACTTCATGGCGTTGTTGACCGCGCTGAATTTTGATTCATCGAACACCTTTATATCGCTGTCGTTTCTAGCTTCCAGCATGGTCTGACCTATATACTCCGAAAGCACTTCGGCAGTCTTTTTGCCGTCGTCGGATACCAAAGATACTATCAAAGCTATGACTATCACTACCGCCAGCGCTGCCACAGCAAGTGTTGCTATTATCTTTATCTTAGATGACAGCGAGCCTTTCGGCTTCACAGCATCGCCCACATCGGAGCGTTTTTTCTTTTCTTTCGGCTTTTTATGCTTTATTTTCGCACCGCAGCAGGTACAAACTTCGGCATCGTCCGGCAATACTTCTTTACACTTTTTGCAAACCACTTCGGCAGCCCCCCTTTTACAAAAAAATTCTAATAATTGCCGGCATTTTGATCTTTCTTTTCTTTAGCAAACTCAAACGCTAACTTGCCGATCTTACTATAGTGTTCCATCAGACAAGAGACCTCTTTATCAGTATAACCGACAATTTTTTCGGGTATACCCACAGGATAGTTTACCTGCATACTGTTGAAACCTTCTTCTGTGGGTGTTTCAAAGTAAATTGTTACATATTCTTTGTTGCCGTCATTTTTTACATCAGAATAAGTAATAGCTGTATCATCGTTTAAATCAATAAAAGGGTAATGTTCCATTCTTCTTATCTCCTTAATATCAAGCCGCAAGCTATATATAATAATTATATCATACTATATATTTTTTGTCAAACGGCGGCGGCGAATTTAGGCGTTTAGCAACAAAATCAGCCGATATTTATTGCATTTTTCACAAACGAAATGCTTCCAAAACCATAATATGACATTTTTCTGTACGAATACATATAATACAGTGTACCATTTATTTACATATCATATTTTATACTGTGAATGTTTAAATCTATACATAATGGCAATAATATCTGCAACAGGCAAAAGCCTGAATACAGATACAAAGGAGTGAAAACAAATGTCGGTACCGGTACACCGCGGCGAGATATACTATGCGGATCTCAGCCCCGTGGTAGGCTCGGAGCAGGGCGGCGTGAGACCCGTACTTATAGTGCAGAACGATATAGGCAACAGGCACAGCCCCACAGTAATAGCGGCTGCTATAACCAGCCAGCGCGACAAATCAAAGCTGCCCACGCATATTGAGGTGAACTCGGGCAGCTGCGGTCTTGCGAAAGATTCTGTTGTGCTGCTGGAGCAGATAAGAACTATAGATAAACGCCGCCTGAAAGAACGCATGGGCGAGCTTGACAGCGCATCTATGAACAAGATAAACAGCGCGCTGCAAATAAGTTTCGGTTTGGGTCAGGGCTAACATACTATATCTATTCAATACGCTGTGGGTTCTCCTGCGGCGTATTTGTTGTTGACTTTGCGGCGGTTTTGTGATAATATAGATGTGGTATATCTTTTTGAGAGGAAGTGACATGATGCTGAAACTGTATCTGGCAATACCATGCTACAACGAGCAGGAAGTTCTGCCCGACAGCGCCGAAAAACTGCTGCGCAAATTCCGCACTCTTATGGACGGCGGCAAAATATCGCAAGACAGCAGGATAGTTTTTATAGACGACGGCTCTCGCGACAGCACTTGGGAGATAATAGAAAAGCTGCACGCTGCGGAAAAGATATTTGACGGCATTAAAATGTCACGCAACCGCGGTCATCAGAACGCTTTGCTTGGCGGACTTATGGCTCTGAGGGGCAGGGCAGATGCTGTAATATCTTTAGATGCCGACCTTCAGGACGACATAAACGCCATAGACCTTATGATAGAAAAATACGAGCAGGGCTGCGACATAGTTTACGGCGTGCGCTCCTCGCGTGAGAAAGACAGCTTTTTCAAGCGTTTTACAGCCGAGGGGTACTACAAAATACTTAACAAAATGGGCGCGAAGGTCATATTCAACCACGCCGACTTCCGCCTTATGAGCGACAGGGCTCTGGAGGAGTTTTCAAAATTTCACGAGGTGAATATATTTCTGCGCGGCTTGGTGCCCATGATAGGTCTTAAAAGCGATATAGTCGAATACGAGCGCAAAGAGCGGCTGGCAGGGGAGAGCAAATACCCCTTGAAAAAAATGCTTGCGCTGGCATGGGAGGGGATAACATCTCTTTCTGTAAGGCCCCTGCGGTTCATAACCGTTACGGGCATATGCGCGTTTCTGGTAAGCATAGGCATGCTGATATACTTTCTGATAAGGTTTTTCACCGGTCACACAGTGGTCGGCTGGGCAAGTCTGGCGGTATCTATATGGGCTCTTGGCGGATTGCAGCTGCTTGCAATGGGCATTCTGGGCGAATACTTAGGAAAGATATATCTTGAAACCAAACAGCGACCGCGCTTTATAGTTGAGAAGATTCTTTCAGACGAGGACGAAAAATAAATGCAGAAAATACTGGGATATATGCGCCGCGCGATAACGGAATTTGACCTTATACAAAACGGCGACAGAATAGCAGTGGGCGTTTCGGGCGGCAAGGACAGCTTGGTAATGCTGCGCGGTCTGTACCTGCTCAAGCGCTTTATAGGCATTGATTACGACATAGCGGCGGTTACTTTAGACCCCTGTTTCGGCGGTGTGCAGAATGACTACTCGCCCGTGCAACAGATGTGCGATGAAATGGGTATTGAATACATACTTAAAAGAACTTCTATAGGTCAGATAGTTTTTGACATAAGAAACGAAGAGCACCCATGCTCTTTGTGCGCGAGAATGAGGCGCGGAGCTTTGCACGATGCTGCAAAAGAGCACGGCTGCAACAAGGTAGCGCTGGGCCATAACAACGACGATGCGGTGGAGACGTTTTTTATGAATCTGTTTATAGAGGGTCGTATAGGCTGCTTTGCGCCGAAAAGTTATCTTTCGCGAAAAGATGTGACTGTGATACGCCCTTTGGTGTTCGCGCCCGAAAAAGACATTCGCTCGGCGGCAAACAGAAACGCCCTGCCTATTGTAAAATCTGCCTGCCCTGTTGACGGTCACACCAAGCGCGAGGAAATGAAGCAGTTTATAAAAGAACGCGAAAAGTCTGACAAAGGCTTTACAGACAGGATATTCGGCGCGATGAGGCGAAGCGGCATTGACGGCTGGGGCAGCTTGCGAAAGGAGCAGGAAAATGGTTGAATTCAAGCAGACATATTACAGCAGCGGCGACAACACCATAAACCTTTCAGACCTGCCGCAGGCTGACAACTCGCTTATGTGGTATACGGCTCTGCTGCCGTTTTTCGGTATAATTTTTGAGCTGTACGCCGCAAGCAAGTATCTGGGCATACTGCTGTGGGCGGTCATAATAATAATGAGGATAATAGTTTGTCGCAAAGACTGCAAAATGCTTATAAAAATGGGTATGTGGCAAACTCAGAATATAACGCCTGCGGTATATTTCCCGGTGGTGTATATGTTTCAGCGCAGCAAAGCTCTGCGGCGCACTCCGTCGGTCGGCATCGTTGCGGTGCTGTGTATGTTCTTTGCGCTTGCCTCAAACGGCTTTACCACCGCGCTCACCTACAGCGATGACGACTATATAGATCTCGTGAAAGAATACTACACTTCATACATTCTTGACCTGCC
>CANRPG010000120.1 GCA_947632425.1 uncultured Clostridia bacterium
TAACATAAAAGCGAAAGCGTTATGTTATAATTGTCCGATACGTCGGGAGCAGACCCATTGGTCTGCGTATCGACGAGTACATAAGATTATAATATGATCATCTATGATTATATTATAACATATTTCGCCTTTGTTTGTCAAGAAAAGTGCTTGACAAACTGCGAGAAGCGGTGTATAATATATGTAGAAAAGGAGTGCCGGCTTAAACTAAGCGGTTGCTTCCTGAGTTTATCGGTAAAATAACCGCATCACTTTGAGAGAGCTATGCGGTTATTTTTTATGTATGTTCTTAATAATCTCGTTTATCAACGCGAGAATTATTATAAGCAATACTGCCGTAGCAATATCCATATACATACCCCCTTTCTTCCTCAGACTGAGGGTAAAAGGGAGGGGAAGTTTTGTGGTTTTCAGCGACTTCTATGAAGTCGCGCAAAAATTGCCGACCTTTTGTCGGCAAAACAAAACTTATAGCGGCTTCGCAAGAAGGCGCGGTTACCGCTCCGAATAGTCCAGTTTCGGCACTCCGTGTATTATTATAACATATTCTCGCCAGGATTGCAATACTTCCGGGCACAAGATCAGTCACATCATACGAGAAAATTCATTTTGCCGCAGCCGATGTTTATTATGTACGCATCATTCTTCTTTCAGCACTTCTTTCGGCTGATTTGAGCCTATTATCATCAGCGGCATTATCATTGAAAGCGCAAGGTAAAGCAATATCACCACAGCGCATACAGCAATGTGCCGCAGACCGAAGTTTATTACCGTGTTTTCAAAGAAAGTCATCTTGCCGACTATCAGCACCGCAGCCGCCAGTATGCTTGCCATGCCGCAGGTTATCGCAGAGCTTTTCAGGCTTCGCAAAGCGCAGGTGCGCCACCTTGCACCGCAGATGTAGAAGATAGCATAGTTTCTAAGCTGCCGTTTTGTGTATATCGCGCTGATAGATACGGTAGATATTATTGTGAGTATGAAGATACAAACCGCGATCGGCAGCAAGGTGTACATCTGCTCGTAAATGTACTGCATACTGTTGTCGTATACTTTCGTAAGCTCTGTCGCATCGAGATCCCACGCGGCGGCTATTTTGTTTTTCACATCTGCAAAAGCTGCCTCGTCCATATCATCACAAAGCACAAACATCGCACCATATGCAGGGGCGTGAGAGCTATAGCAGGCGGCGACATCTTCTTTTCGTGTAAGCAGCCAGTCGCGATCCTCAAAGCTGTCTGAGAACACTTCATAAATATCTCTGTAACTTTTCGGCGTACCCACATTTATAAAGTATGATGCCACGCTTGCTTTATCTTTCAGCACGCCGATTATTTTATATCTGACTGTTATCGTTTCTTTCGGTTCGCCGTTTTCATCATACATCAGCACTGTTTCTTTTTCAAAGGTATCGCCTGTTTTGTACCTGCCCTCGCATGAAGTTACAACAGCCGGAATATCCCCCGAATTTTCATATGTTTCATCGCAGTGTGAAAGCCATGAGCCGGCGGCAAGCGGCGGCTCGTAGGCATTTATATATTCATCGCAGTATGCAATGCCGCGCAGCTC
The DNA here is from genome assembly GCA_947632425.1 of uncultured Clostridia bacterium. Taxonomy (GTDB): domain Bacteria; phylum Bacillota; class Clostridia; order Oscillospirales; family Ruminococcaceae; genus UBA7477. The sequence goes on from CANRPG010000120.1 coordinate 1,567, forward strand.
TGTATCGCCGTCATATGCAACGGTGAACTCGTTGTAAAGGCACTGCGTATCGCCTAAAATCTGCTTTATATCTTCGGGGTAAATGTTATAGGTGTTCATCTGCACCATGTAGCCTTTTCGCGTGAGATACTGCTCAAAAGGCTCGAACTTTTCATATCTTGAAACTATTGCAGATACCATTATCACCATAATCACAAGCACGGCGGCAAGCTGTGTTATTTCAAATATCTTCATTATGCCAAGCTTGTTTGTGCTGCGGTGCGCGCTTTTGAGCTCCACCAGACTATGGGAATTTACAAGCCTGTTTATCATAGCGCGCATTATAAGCAGCGATATTGCGATGTATATGCAGAACACTGCCGCATACAGCCCAAAGCTGTAGCCCTTGCTTATTTCGGGAAATATTTTTTCAAGCTGCCCAAGCAAAAGTTTGTGAAACGCAAGCTGAGTAAGTGCAAACAGCGGTATGTTCACTGCCATGCATTCTGCAAGGTACATAGCCGAGGCTTTGCGTTTGGTGCAGCCGCATATTCTCATCACCGCAAGATCGCCGCTGCGCTTTTCAAGTATGTAGCGGTAAAGTATAGCCATATTAACAGCGGCAAGCAGTGATATAACTATAGCCAGCATGATCACGGTATTGTAAAACGCTGTCTCGCGGCTGTCATCTATCATAACGGGCTCGATTACTGCCATATCGCCGAAAGCTAATGAGAGCTTGTCCTTTATCTCGTCGTACTGACTGCGCGTGCAGGGCTTATCTTCAGGGAAATACAGCGTAAATGCTGCCGGTCTGCCCTCATCATCGGTATGAAATCCGTTCGCGCATAGCATCGCACTTTCGGGCAGCGCAGTAATGGGTATTTGCAGCTGTATGCCTAAGTCAACATCAGGCTCGGGCAGCACATATTTTATCTTGAATCTCTCACCGCCGACAACTACAGAATCTATATCATCTGTAAGCAGTCTGCTGCCTACGCTCACGGGGAAAATTTCACCGTCATCGGATCTCAGATCGATCACATAACCGGAAGGACGTTCTTCGGTTTTCTTGCTGTAGTAAGTTTCCAACACGGCGGCAACCCTTTCGCCGCTGTCATACTCCTGAGCAGAAAAAGGCGAATTTTTGTATACATCTGTAATTTTGCCGTCAACGTTTGCAAGAGAGTACGACAAAAACCACACAGCAGGCTGTGCATCATCGGTATACTCTTCGATATACTGTGCTTGCTGCTGCATCTCTTCAATATTTTCTATCTCTTCTTGTATACCCATCTCGCCCCAGCGGCTCAGCGGCGTTTCTACATAAAATTCAGCGTGCAGCGTAAGGTTCTTGGCGGTTTCTTCCGATAAAGACCGCAAAAACGCGGCTATCTTCTGCGGAGATATGTCGGTAACTATTTCATCGGAATAATAGGTCTCGCCCTCGTGTTCAAGCGACCAGAACTTATCCGAGTTGTAATATGTGTATACCGATTTTATGTCGCTGCTGTTTTCCGTCTTTGGCTGATACAGCTTGTATATACCGCATGAAAAGCATATAACAAGGCAGGAAATTATAATATTCAGTACCAGAAGAACCGCCAGCAGCCGTTGCAGCGAAAACAGCGACCGCAGATCTTTGCATATGTATCTGTACATTATATATCCCACCTTTATATAAATAATTTTTATATCCTTGTATTTTTATTATACTCTGCAATTATTGGTATGTCAAGCATTTTGACACAATATGTGCCATTTTAATGTAATTTGTAATATCGCTGCATACCGCAGAGCGCAAAAGGAATGTTTTCTTTTAAAAACACTTGCAATTTTCGGCAATATGTTGTACAATATAATTATAGCAATGGAGAGCCGAACCCAAGCCGGTTTTTGCAGGCATATTTCCGCCAATACGTCGTTGCCAGCCCTTGCCATACACAAAGTATGCCTGCGGTCTGTCGCCTAGTCTTGACGAAAATCTGCTCTGTAAAAACTGCTGCGCACCTCACGGCGAAAACTTTTGGGATAATATTTTATTTTTACTTAGCGAATGTCAAAATCGCGTAAAATTATCGGCGTGAGGCGGCTCGCGCTCGGCTCTCCACTGCTATGAGCATTTCGTCTCGGCGAAATGGCAACGCAGCTTTGGCTGACAACAATTTAAGAGAGGATGTCACATTATGGCAGGATTAAACAAGGTCACAGTTGACGACATTAACGTTAAGGGTAAAAAGGTGCTCGTAAGAGTTGACTTTAACGTTCCGCTGAAGGACGGCGTTATCACCAACGACAACAGGATAACAGCCGCGCTCCCCACTATCAATAAGCTTACGGAAAACGGCGCAAAGGTAGTTCTTTGCTCGCACCTGGGCAAGCCCAAGAACGGCCCCGAGGATAAGTTCTCGCTCGCACCGGCGGCTAAAAGGCTTGCAGAGCTCGTTTCCGCCAAGGTAACTTTCGCTAAGGACGATACCGTTGTAGGCGAGAATGCCAAGAAGGCAGTTGCAGAAATGAACGACGGCGAGATAGTTGTTCTTGAAAACACCCGTTTCCGCGGAAATGAGGAGACCAAGAACGGCGAAGAGTTCGCTAAAGAGCTTGCAGATCTCGTAGACGGTCAGGTTTTCGTTATGGACGCATTCGGTTCGGCTCACAGAGCGCACGCTTCTACAGCAGGCGTTACAAAGTTTGTCAAGGAAACGGCCGTAGGCTACCTTATGCAGAAGGAGATAAACTTCCTCGGCAATGCCGTTGAAGATCCCGTAAGACCGTTTGTAGCTATCCTCGGCGGCGCAAAAGTTGCCGATAAGCTCAACGTTATAAACAACCTTATCGAAAAGTGCGATACGCTCATCATCGGCGGCGGCATGGCTTATACATTCCTTAAAGCTCAGGGCTGCGAGGTAGGCAAGTCGCTCGTTGACGACACTAAGCTCGACTACTGCAAGGACATGATAGCTAAGGCAAAGGCAGCCGGCAAAAATTTGCTCCTGCCCGTTGATACCGCTGTTGCAGCTGCCTTCCCCGATCCTATCGACGCTGAGATAGCCGTTGAAAACGTAGACTGCGACAAGATACCCGCTGACAAGATGGGTCTCGATATAGGCGCTAAGACCGCAGAGCTTTTCGCTGATGCAGTTAAGTCCGCAAAGACCGTTGTATGGAACGGACCTATGGGCGTATTTGAGAACCCCACGCTTGCAAAGGGCACTATAGCGGTTGCCAAGGCTCTGGCTGACACCGATGCTACCACAATAATCGGCGGCGGCGACTCTGCTGCGGCTGTTATACAGCTCGGTTTCGCAGACAAGATGAGCCACATCTCCACCGGCGGCGGCGCATCGCTCGAGTATCTCGAGGGCAAGGTGCTCCCCGGCATAGATGTTATAGCTGATAAGTAATAGTGTACAAAAATTTACCCGGCAGAAGTTCTGTCGGGTAATTTTTATGCCTCGCTGTCGGTCTTGTCTTTTAGCTCTATTTTTGTGATCACATCACCGTAAATGCACCAGCCGCTGTCGGTCTTTACCGTGATCATCTCCCGCGTGTACTCTTTGTTCCCCGGCGTGGCTTTGAACGTCACTTTCAGCGAGTACGCCTGCTTTATATTCAGCCGCGTGCCGTATTTTTCGGTGTAGCTTTCTTTCAGAGAGGTGATATATTCCTCTCCCAGCTGCGTTTTTTCATCGAGCGTGTAACTTAGCAGAGCCGTGCTGCCTGCCGTGCTTTCAATGCTCTCTTTAAGCGACTCAACAGCATTTCCGTTTTTATCCGAAAACTCTTCCTGCGCGCCTGCGGTAAAGCACTTCTCCAACGAATCCTCATCGCCCTTGTTGAAAGCATTTACAAACGTCGCAACCGGCGTTTCATATTCCATGCTTTTTATCTCGGGCTTGTCGCTGCCGCACGCCGTGAGCATTACTGCTGCAATTACCGTCGCCGCAATACATCTCAAAATACGCATACTATCACCTTATACTAAAAATGCAGGACCAGTTCAGCCCTGCATTTTGTTTTTGTAAGTCTTAGAATCCCAGAGAAGAATCAAGATAATCGTAATCATCATCATCGCACTCAAACGATGCAACTACCCAGTCGCCGTTGAGCTTCATGATTACAGCGGTCGCCTCTATCTCGTCTTCCTTGTCGTCATCGCCCTTTATGGTAAGCTCAAGATCCAAGTTGTAAGCCGCGCCGATCTTCCACTTTATATCGTCGCCGAGCATATATTCAAGTCCTTCTTCCGCCTCTTCGCGGTCGTCCTTGTCAGCCTTTTCCTTGTCGGTTATCTTGAAAGATATCTTAGGATCGCTTCCGAAATCGTCTTTCAGGTCACTGTAAACGTTCTTAACTGTTTTGTTGTACTGTTTTTCAAGATCGTCCTTGTCAACGTCCATTTCGTCTTCCATGTAATCTATCAGCTTGTCGGGCATGGTGCATTCCATGTAAAGTTCGCCGTCTTTTTTGCAGATGCTCTTGAAGTAATCCTTCAGCGCGCCCTTGTATCCGCCGCCGAACATGCTTGCAATAAGAACGATAAGAAGTATAACAACTATTACAACGGCAACTATGCCTATGTAAGTGTTGCGGTTGGGGTTGTTCTTGAAATCGTTTATAGCCTGCATGGACTTTTCTTTCATTTGATCGAGCGGTGTGTCAGCCGCAGCAGCGCCGCCGTTGTTTGCAGGTGCATTTGCAGCCGCAGCAGCAGGTGCGCCCATTTTGTTGCCGCAAGCGGTGCAGAAAGTGGCGTTGTCGTCCATCGCAGCTCCGCATTTTGTACAGAATTTACTCATTTTCATTTCCTCCA
>CANRPG010000121.1 GCA_947632425.1 uncultured Clostridia bacterium
CGTGAGCCAACGCTGTTCTACTTCGATTTGTTACCTTTTTGAAAACTATTGCAACTTGCTATTGCAATTTGCGAAAATATTGTGTATAACAGTTTTTTGTATATACATAGTTAGCATATGCTAACTCAATAATATTATATACTGTTTTCTGCGAAATGTCAATACAATTGTAAAATTTTTTCTTCAAGACAAAAATACCTTTCTGCCTATTGAAATTTTTGCTGTATTATTGTATAATAATTATGTATGTTTGATATTGCGTACCCGTTTTTATGAAAGGAAAGTTGTTATGTCCGACAAAGAGAGTATTCAAAATAATATAGATGATAAGGAAAACCCAAAGAAAGAGGCTGCCAAAAAGCCCCTTTCCGATGAGGTAAAGCAGCGTATAGCAGGGCTTTTGGTCATAGGCGTTATTACCGTGGGGCTGTGTGCTATGGGTATAGTCGGCAGATTCAGCGGCGACAGCATACCCACGGCAAGCGTATCTTCCTCGGTATCAGAAAGTTCGGCGGCTGAAAATTCAAGCTCTGTGGCTGACGGCGAAAGCTCTTCTTCTGGAAATTCTGTAGATGAAAATTCGCAGGAAGATGAAAGCTCTGATACAACTACTACAGATGACGAAAGCACTGCCGCTGCCGGCGAAAGTTCTCAGCAGGAAACATCTGACAGCCAAAGCGGCGATACCCCTGCCGACAGTGAGCAGCCAAAGACGGAGGAAAGCTCGCAGGCTGACAAGCCTCAGACAGCAAAGCCGTCAAAGACAGAACCTGCGAAAACCGACCCACCCAAGACAGATCCGCCGAAAACCGACCCTCCGAAAACAGATCCGCCAAAGACTGACCCTCCTGCGCCAAGCGGAGGACTTTCGGTAAGCTGTTCGGTCAACAACTCATGGATGGATGGCAATAACTATTGTATGGGTATTGATATTACTATAAATAATGGTACTTCGTCTGAAATAAATGGCTGGACAGTAAGCATGACAGTTCCGTCGGGTACTGAAATATCTGGTGCCGGCTGGTGCGGTATTTTTTCTGTAAACGGAAATACTATAACTATAACAAATGAAAGTTACAACGGTGTTATTCCCGCAGGCGGTCATGTCACCGGCATAGGAATGAATATTAAAAGCCCGAGTGAATTTACGCCTACGGCAAGTGTAAGTTGAGCGGCAGGAGAGTGAACATATGAAAAAATTTATGGAATGGTTCGACAAGACGTTCAACAAGGACAAAATGTCGGAAAAGCAGTATATTCAGGTAAAAACAGGCATATCTATACTTATAGTGCTTGCGCTTGCGATGCTTGCGGTGGTAAGCGTTTTTACGTATAATGAGGTGAGAAAGCCTGCAAAGAATATCTATGATGTAATGAGTGATACATCCGACAGTTCTGACACGGCTTCTTCGGGATCGGCAAGCGCGCCTCACGTAAGCAGTTCAAGCGGTGAGATCGGTGAAGGCAGCAATATAGGCGAAATTAGTGAAAACAGTGAAGATAATGAAGGCGGCGACAGTTCACAGACTGACACAGCGAAGGGCATTTCGGTAACTTATAATGTATCTAACACGTGGGAAAACGCCGGCAAGACCTGCTATCAGGTGGATATGAGCATTAAAAACAACACCGCCGAGACCCTGCCTGACTGGAAACTTACCCTTGACGTTACCGAGGGCGACACCGTTGACGGCTGGAACGGCACTTTCAGCATAGACGGCGCAAAACTTACCGTTGCACCTGCCGAGCATAACAGAGAGATATACGCAGGCGGAAGTGTTTCCGTAGGGTTTATACTTACCACATCGGGCAGTTTTAATGCGGATAGTATCAAGGTAAACGACGGCGATACCACAGTTGTTGAGGGCGCTGTTTCGGGCGATAATAATCAGCAGCAGGGCGGCAATAATAACAGCAATAATGGCAATAATAACAATAACAACGGTAATAACGGCAATAACAGTCAGCCTTCAGTAGATGTAAGCGAGCTTTTGGAGCGCAGTGAGGACGCAGTTCAGGGCGACGACTGGCTTTCTGTAAAAGGCAACAAGATAGTCGACAAGGACGGCAAGGAAGTCTGGATAACAGGTGTAAACTGGTTCGGCTATAACACCGGCACAAACATTTTTGACGGTCTTTGGGGAAGCGAGCTTGTTTCTTCTGTAACTGCTATAGCAGACCACGGCTTCAATCTGGTAAGAATACCTTTCTCGGCTGAGCTTATAAACCAGTGGGCGGCAGGTGAGTACCCACAGGCAAACTACAATCAGGCGTATAACTCAGACCTTAACTCAATGAACAGCCTTGAAATATTTGACTATGTGCTGAAGCTTTTCGAGGCAAACGGCATGAAAGTCATGATAGACATACACTGCGCAAAGACTGATGCCTCGGGGCACAACGTTAATTTGTGGTACAACGGAAGTATTACTACAGAGGACTATTACAAGGCTCTTGAATGGATGGCAGACCGCTACAAGAATAACGACACCATAGTTGCATACGACCTTAAAAACGAGCCTCACGGCAAGCCTTACGAGGGCGAGAACGCCGCGAAGTGGGATAACTCAAAAGATGCAAACAACTGGAAGTATGTTGCTGAAACGGCTGCTTCGAGAATACTTGCGAAGAACCCCAACGTTCTTATAATGGTAGAGGGCATAGAGATATACCCCATAGATACCGCAAAAAACGGCGATTTTCACTCTACCGATGAAAAGGACTATTACTTCAACTGGTGGGGCGGCAACCTGCGCGGCGTAAAGAAAGACCCTATCGATCTTGGCAAATATCAGAACAAGCTGGTTTATTCGCCGCACGACTACGGCCCTACGGTATATCAGCAGCCGTGGTTTGAGGGTGACTATGACTTTGACAGCCTTATGAAAGACTGCTGGCAGGACAACTGGTTCTACATATACAAGCAGAATATTGCGCCGCTGCTTATAGGTGAGTGGGGCGGCTTTATGACAGAGCCCAACATTACGTGGATGACCTATATGCGGCAGCTTATCAAGGAAAATCATCTGCACCATACATTCTGGTGCTTTAATGCAAATTCGGGCGATACCGGCGGACTTGTGCTGGACGACTTCACAACGTGGGACGAGGAAAAATATGCATTCGTAAAAGAAGTTCTGTGGCAGCAGGGCGGCAAATTCGTAGGGCTCGATCACGCCATACCGCTGGGCAAAAACGGCATTACATTAAGCGAGGCAAAAAGCCTTAGCTGATACATAAAAAGCAAAGGAGCGTGCGCATTATGAGAAGAGCGATCAGCGGCGAAACAGCCGTTATTACGGGGGCAAGTTCGGGTATAGGCAGGCAGATAGCGCTTATACTCGACAGCATGGGATATGAAACAGTGCTTGTCGCGCGGAGAGAAAACAGGCTTTTGGAGCTTAAACAGCGCATGAAAAACCCCTCGCGGATATTTTGCGCCGACGTAAGTAAAGAAAGCGACTGCCAACGCCTTTTTGAAGAAGTAAAGGGCGATAATGTTCAGATACTTGTAAACTGTGCAGGCTTTGGCGCGGCAGGATATTTTGAGGAGATACCCCTCGAAAAAGAGCTTGCCATGATAGACACCAACGTGAAGGCAGTGCACATACTGACGAAGCTGTTTTTGCAGAAGTTCATCGAAAACGACAGCGGATATATACTAAACGTTGCATCATCGGCAGGGCTTATGCCGGGTGGGCCGCTCATGGCGACATACTATGCAACGAAAGCGTATGTTGTAAGCCTTACAAACGCGATAGCCGCCGAGCTTGAAGATATGTGCAGCAACGTTTATATAGGCGCGCTTTGCCCCGGCCCTGTAGATACGGAGTTCAACGAGGTGGCGCAGGTGAACTTCGCTATGAAAGGCATATCGCCCAAATTCTGTGCGCAGTATGCGGTAATGGAGATGTTCAACCGCAAGGTGATGATCATACCCGAAACGAAAATGAAAGCCGCCGCGCTGGCACAAAGGCTGGTGCCCAAAAGCGTAACGCTGGGCGTTGCGGCAAGATACCAAAGCAAAAAGCTGGAAAACTGACAGCATAAAAAAGCCCCCGGACATCTAAGTCCGAGGGCTGAAATTTTGCTTTGAATTATTCTTCGGGGGTAGCAACAGGATAAGTTGCAAGATCTATAAGCTCGATGCTTGTGTCAACCGGCTGAACAAACTCAGGCTCGCTGCCCTCGTCCCACCATTCGACCTTAACGTTGGAGATCTTGACATTCTTGTTGTCGTAAACCTTAGAGCCGTCCTCGGCATCGGAAACAGTCATTCCCTCGTCAGCGGCAAGACCATAAATGTCTACGCAGAATACGTTGGTCGAGAATGCCTCGGCAGAAGGATCTTCAAACTCTTTTTCTGTAACTTCACCGTTAGAGATAGCCTTGTTGTAGTTGGGGTTTGCAGAAGAAACGATCTCCTTGTCGATATAAACGGTGTAAGTGCCGTCGCCCTTTATGTGAGCCGCGCCAACGTTGGCATCGTTTATATTCCAGCAGCCGTAAGCCCATGCGCTGTCGGTGAACATCAGGAACGCATCATAGGTCTTTTCCTGATCGGCAATGCCCTCGATATCGAATGTAACAGCCAGACCGCCGTCAAATTCTATTTCATCGGGGTCAAAAGGCTTGTCGTTCTGAGTGCCAGCGCCATACGTGTTAAAGAGCTCGAGACGGAAACAGCCGTTCGGATACTCGATAGCCCCCTGTATCAGCTTGCTTTCGTCAAATTCGGAGAAAGTAGCGGTCTCAGCGGCAGCCGCACTGCTGTCATCGGCAGCGGAAGATTCCTCAGCGGTAGTGGTCTCCTCGGGTTTGCTTTCCTCGGGAGCGGTAGTGGTCTCAGCAACGCTTTCAGCAGGAGCAGAAGTTGTATCGGCAGCCGAAGAAGTGTCATCGTCGCCGCAGGATGCGAGCATAGAAACAGACATAGTCATTGCAAGAGCAATGGCAGCTAACTTTTTCATTTTCATTTTGGATTACCTCCTTTAAAATATTTGTACTTATATTGTAACCTATTATTTTCATATTTTCAATTTGCGTTTTGCACAAAATTGAAAAGCTGCTTTCACCATTATTGACGTATTCAAACAAAATAAGCATAATGCGATTTAATATTTTTATATGTTTACCTAATTTAACGATAATATTCTTTTTGACTGCCGCGCGCTTTGCGAAAACGTTTAAGAATATTAACTTTCAGAGAAAATATGAAACACTGCGCAATAAATTTTGTGCAATATAGCTAAAAAACAATGTTTAAAATTATGTACAATGTGCCTTGAAAATATGCATTTTTTCGTGTAAAATATTATTATAAAATTTATTTTGGAAAGGAATGTTTTTATCATGAAAATGAGAAAAATTCTTGCAACACTCGCAGCTGCGGTCGTTGCTTGCTCGGCAATGGTAAGCACAGCTTTTGCTGCTGATGCTAAAAGCTATTCGGGCTATCTTGGCATAATGGATCTTGGTGATCCGCAGGTTCAAAGCTTTGAACTTGGCAAGGGAACTGACTGTAGTATTGCTGCTGACGGTACTTATACTGTTAGTATGAAAGCTTCTCAAGCTAATGCTGATGTTACTGCTGCCAAGGGCTTTAATGTTCTTGTTGTTGATGTTGTTGATTTGTCAACAGCTATGGGCATTAACACTGCAAACAATGCTAACTACACCGGAACAGACAAAGGTGCAGATAAGATGAAGTTCGCAACCGACAATGGAATTAAAGTTACAAATGTTAAACTTTCACTTGACGGTAAAGAAGTATATGCTTTCAAGGATAATGAAATCTTGTTTGGCGATTTAGAGGGAAATGGTAAGTTCCGTATAGAACTTTACAACGAATGGGGCGCTGGTACTAAGGATCTTGCTTCAGATGAACTTAAAAAAATAATCGCAGCAGATACATCTTATGAAGAAGCTTCTGTAACGTTCACCATTTCCGGTGTAACTGCTGCTCTTTCTCCTAAGACTGACAGCACAACTGAAAGCAAGACTGACAGCACAACTGAAAGCAAGGACGACGGCACTAAGAACGATGCTGACGACAGCAACAAGCCTACCGGCGCGACCGCTGGTCTTGCACTCGCAGGTCTTGCTATCGCAGGCGCAGCAGTAGTTGCAACCAAGAAGAGCAAGTAATTTTTGAAAAAACGTACACCATTTTTTCATAATAATAACCCCTTGAAAGGTCTCTGCCCATTGCGGCAGAGATCTTTTTTGTCTATATGGTTGATTTTTGCCGCCGAATGTGCTATTATATATTATGGTATAATATACGCAAGCGTATATTATATTCTTATGTCCTCGTCGATACGCAGACCAAAAGGTCTGCTCCCGAC
>CANRPG010000122.1 GCA_947632425.1 uncultured Clostridia bacterium
TTCAAAAATACTTATCGCCAACCGCGGCGAGATAGCGGTAAGGATAATAAGAGCCTGCAAGGAAATGGGCATTGCCACAGTTGCGGTGTATTCGCAGGCTGATAAAAACGCCCTGCACGTTGCCCTTGCTGACGAAAGCTACTGCATAGGCGCACCGGAGGCGAGCGAGAGCTATCTTAACGAAAATCAGATAGTCAGCACTGCTATACTTTCGGGCGCGCAGGCAATACACCCCGGCTACGGCTTTTTGTCTGAAAATGCGCATTTTGCACGTCTTTGCCGCAAGAACGGCATTGTTTTCATAGGTCCCGACCCCGAGGGCATGGAGCGCCTCAGCGACAAGGCGGTGCTCAAAGAGCTTATCTCGGACACTGATCTTTCGGTAATACCGGGCACAAAGGCGCTGTCATCGGCTGATGAGGCTAAAAAAGCCGCTGAAAAGCTGGGCTACCCCGTTATGCTCAAAGCGTGCGCCGGCGGCGGCGGCAGAGGCATAAGGCTTATCCGCAGCGAGGACGAGATAGAAGATAACTATATGCAGGCGACCGCAGAGGCTGCTTCGGCTTTCGGCGACGGTTCTGTGTATCTTGAAAAATATGTTTTCCCTGCGCGCCATGTTGAATTGCAGATAATGGCTGACGAGGACGGCAACGTTGTCTGCCTTGGCGAGCGCGACTGCTCTATGCAAAGGCGCAATCAGAAGCTTATTGAAGAAACGCCGTCTCCTGCGGTAGATAAGGCGCAGAGAGATAAGATAATAGAGCTTGCGATAGATGCCGTAAAGAAGATAGGTTATGTGGGTCTTGGAACTATGGAATTTCTGCTTGATAAAGAGGGAAATTTCTGGTTTATGGAGATGAACGTGCGCTTGCAGGTGGAGCACTGCGTTACAGAAATGCTTACCGGCATTGACCTTGTAAAGTGGCAGATACGCATTGCGGCAGGCATAGGCATAAACTTTTTGCAGAAAAATATACGCATGCGCGGAAGTGCGATAGAATGCAGAATAAACGCCCAAAGCTGCGGCACGCTGACGATGCTGCACATACCGGGCGGCCCGTTTGTAAGGTTTGATACCAGCCTTGTTGAGGGCGTTTCGGTATCGCCGTATTATGACTCGCTGATAGGCAAGCTGATAGTGCACGCAGGCACGAGGGAAGAGGCACTGCGAAAAATGCGTGCGGCGCTGTGTGAGCTTGTTATAGAGGGCATAGCGACGAACATTGAAGAGCAGCTGCGCATAATTGACGATGACCGATTTATTTCGGGGGATTATGACCTCACTTTCATGGGTAACAGATAAAGTGCCTGCTTTAGCGCGTGCTAATACTGTGTGTATTATTTGCGCTTACGCGCGGCGCAGGAGCGCGTTCAACGCTCTCTGTAGTTTGGTTTTCTTCTCATTTTGAGTGTGTCAATACGTTTGCGTATTTTATTTGTTATGAATTTTTTACATGGTATGGCGTTCCATAATGGAACGCGGAAAGAGAGATATGGCTTCTCAAAGGAGAGGCTCTCTCTTGCAGAGCCTCTCCTCTTAGAAAACAGTTCACCGAACTGTTTTCTAATTCACCTCTTGCAGAGCGCCTAACGCGTTTTCGGGGGCGCCGCCCCCGTACCCCCGCAAGCCTTTTGAAAAAGGCTTGACCGAAAACTTTCCCTTTCTTGACAGGGATTAAAAGCTTTGTGTGCTGTGGTGCAGTACATTCTGACCAATACTTATGGCGTTCAATGTGTGCGCTCCTGCGCCGCGCGTAAGCGCAATTTATTCAGGCAACATTAGCATTAAACATATACAAATTTTAATTTGGTTGGTGAAAATAAAATGGCATTACTGAATTTTCTTAAACCGAAAAATCAGCTTGAAGAGGGCGGAAGAACTGCCGCTCCCATTCAGCAGGACGCAGGTGAACCCGAAAAGACCTGCCCGAACTGTCACAAAGAAATACCTATCAGCCAGCTGTGGGCGAACAATCTGGTGTGCCCGTGCGGCTATCACTTCCGCATGAAGGCGCGCCACCGCATTAACATGACGGTAGACAAGGGCACTTTCAAAGAGATGTTCTCAGACTTGCAGTCAACAGATCCGCTGCTGTTCCCCGGCTATCAGCAAAAGCTGGAGACCGTTGGCAACGCAAGCGGCGAGAACGAGGCGGTCATATGCGGCACTGCGCAGATAGGCAAGCAGGATTGCTGTCTTTTCGTTATGGAGCCCTACTTCATGATGGGCAGCATGGGCAGCGTTGTCGGCGAGAAGATAACAAGGCTGTTTGAATACGCGCTGCAAAACCGCCTGCCTGTTATAGGCTTTACAGTTTCGGGCGGCGCGAGAATGCAGGAGGGGCTTGTTTCCCTTATGCAGATGGCCAAAACCAGCGCGGCTGTAAAACGCCACAGCGATGCAGGTCTTTTGTATATTGCAGTGCTTACCGATCCGACGACGGGCGGCGTTACGGCAAGTTTTGCTATGGAAGCCGACATTATTCTTGCAGAGCCTGATGCGACGGTCGGTTTTGCAGGCGCAAGAGTTATTGAGCAGACGACCAAAAAGGCTCTGCCGAAGGGCTTTCAGAAGGCTGATTTTGTACTGAAGCACGGTTTTATCGACCAGATAGTGCCGCGCAGAGAACAGAAAAAACTCCTCGCGGAGCTTTTGAATATGCATAATGGGGGTTAAGACAATGGGTCAGACACCTTATGACAGAGTAAAGCAGGCCCGCAGCATAAACAGACCTACGGGCGGCGATTACATCAGAAACATTTTTACAAATTTTATAGAGCTGCACGGCGACAGGCGTTTTTCAGACGACGCTGCTATAGTCGGCGGTATTGCGCGGCTTGACGGCACGCCGGTTACTGTTATTGCGATCGACAAGGGTCACACCACGAAAGAAAGGGTGGCTAAAAACTTCGGCGCGCCCCATCCTGAGGGCTACAGAAAGGCTCTGCGGCTTATGAAGCAGGCTGAAAAGTTCGGCAGACCCATTGTTTGCTTTATAGATACTTCTGGCGCATACTGCGGCATAGGCGCTGAAGAACGCGGTCAGGGGCAGGCAATTGCAGAGAACCTTATGGAAATGACTACGCTGTGCGTGCCGATAATATCTATTCTGATAGGCGAGGGCGGCAGCGGCGGTGCGCTTGCTCTGGCGGTGGCTGACAGGGTATACATGATGCAAAATTCTGTGTATTCCGTAATTTCTCCCGAAGGCTGCGCGAGCATACTGTGGAAAGATTCCGCAAAGGCAGAGGCGGCGGCGGCAAGTCTGCGGCTTACGGCTGAAGATGCGAAGTTTTTGGGTATCATAGAAAAGGTGCTTTCCGAAAAAGAGATAGGCACAAAGCCTTTCTACGACAGGCTGCGCGCTATGCTTATTGAAGATATATCGCAGCTGACGGAAGAACCCGAGCTTATACAGAAGCGTTACGAGCGTTTCCGCAAGATAGGCAGCGAGACCAAGAGCACGGCTTTAGGACAGTAAACTAACAAAAAATCAATAAAAAGAGGACAACGTATAATGAGCATATATCAGAAATACTGCTATGAAAAGGTAGACGAAAACGGCAGGCTGACAGAGTTCAAGCTTAATTTGCCGGATAATTTCAACTTCGGCTATGATATAGTTGACGCAATAGCCGCCCAAGAACCGAATAAGAGGGCTCTGGTTTGGTGCAATACCGAAAACGATGAGCGCGTGTTTACCTTTGGCGAAATAAAAAAGCTTAGCGATAAGGCTGCAAATGTTTTCAAAGATGCAGGTCTTAAAAAGGGCGACAGGGTGCTGCTCGTATTAAAGAGACATTACGAATACTGGATAGCTGTTGTAGCGCTTTTGAAACTGGGTGTTGTGGCTATTCCTGCGACAAATCAGCTGACGGTTGACGACCTTGTTTACCGCCTTAACTGCTCAAAGGCAAAGGGCGTTCTTTGCACTGCGCAGAACGAATTTCCGCAAAAGGTGCTTGCGGCTTTAGAGAAATCACAGCTTGAAAGCTGCAAACTGTGGTGTGCGCAGGGGTATGCCGATGGCTTTGAAAACTTTGATGATGCAATAGAAAAGGCAGACAATCACTGGGAGCGCATACCCACGCAGCTTTATGAGCCTATGCTTATGTACTTTACATCGGGTACAACAGGTTACCCCAAGGGCGTTATGCACGACCATTCATACCCACTGGCGCACGTGCCTACCGCGAAATACTGGCAGCAGGCAGAGGACAACGGTCTGCACTTTACCGTTGCGGAAACAGGCTGGGCGAAGGCTTCGTGGGGCAAGATATACGGTCAGTGGGCTGTTGGCAGCGCGATAATGGTATACGATTTTGATAACTTCGAGCCGAAAAACCTGATCACTATAATAAACCGCTACGGTGTTACGTCTTTCTGCGCTCCGCCGACGGTATACAGATATTTGGTACGCAAGGAGATACCCCCTATGCCGAACCTGAAACACTGCTCAACTGCCGGCGAAATGCTCGCCGCCGAGGTGTTCAGGCTGTTTGAGGAAAAAACGGGTATGCCTATCTATGAGGGCTTCGGGCAGACGGAATCAACGCTGCTGCTGGGCAACATGACGGGATACGCGCCCACGCACGGTTCTATGGGCAGGGTAAATCCTCTGTACAACATAGAGCTCTGGGACAGCGACTGCAAGAAGGTCAAGGACGGCGAGATAGGCGAGATAGTTGTTATCCCTCCCGAGGGCGGCAAGCAGCCGGGTATTTTCTGCCAGTACCTTGACAACGAGGAACAGCAGGTTTACGCATGGCGCGGCGGCGCATATCACACGGGAGACTCTGCATGGCGCGATGAAAACGGTCTTTACTGGTTCAACGGCAGATTTGACGACATTATAAAAACGGGCGGCTACAGGGTTGGACCATCGGAGATAGAAAACGTGCTTATGGAGCACCCTGCCGTTATGGAGTGCGGCGTTATAGGAATACCCGACAAGCTGAGAGGTCAGGCGATAAAGGCCGTGGTAGTGCTCTCGAGCGGTTATGAGCCGTCAAAGCAGCTGGAGAACGACATAAAGAACTTCTGCAACGCTAAACTTGCCGAGTACAAGTGGATAAGGGTGTTGCAGATAGTTGACGAAATGCCAAAGACCATAAGCGGCAAGATCATAAAGACAGAGCTTCGCAAACAGAGCGAGGAATGAGCATATAATACAGAACGCCCTCTAAACGTTCAAAAGCGTTGAGAGGGCGAAGTTTTTGAGTGAGGTGCGGAAGAATATTCTTCCAGTTACGTGTGGGGTGAAGCGTGGCTTTTGTTTTTTGGGGGTTATTTGCGTTATAATGTTCGCGCTTACGCGCAGCGCAGGAGCGCACACGTTGACCGCCACAAGTGTCGTTAAAGTGCAGAAGAACCCTCTGCAAGGCTTCTTTCATGCTCTTATTGCTTAACCCATAAAATCTACCCTCCCACTAGCCGTCCCCAAAGAAAGCTGGCAGAATATTCTTCCAGCGGTTTTTCTTTTTGGGGAGGTTTGTTGGAGGGGATATTAAAAATACCTGATGTGTTCCATATTTTTGTTGGCGCATAATGCGATTACATACAAAAGGCTGCGTGTAAGTGCAAACTTAAAAAGCTATTGCGCACGCAAGCGCGCGCAGGGAAGAAAGCTAAGGTTTTCTCAAAGGAAAATCCCTCTCTTGCATGGGATTAGCGTTCCCAAAGGGAACGCTTGAAGAATTATTTCGCTTTTAAATTTTGGTGCGAAATAATTCTTCCCGCGGTCGCTAGCGACCGCTGTCCTCATTGTGAAATAGTCCACCGGACTATTTCACAATTCACCTTTTTCGGAGCGCACGTTGTGTTTTCGGGGGCGCTGCCCCCAAACCCCCGCAAGCCTTTTGAAAAAGGCTTGACCGAAAACTTTTCCGTTCTTGACAGGGCTTAAAACTTTTGTGTGCTGTGGCGGTCAACGTGTGCGCTCCTGCGCCGCGCGTAAGCGCAAATATAATTAACCACAAAAAAAGCACATCATTTCGCGATGTGCTCTTTTTTATGTACAGAAAACCTTACAGCTCTATCGAGAACGTTCTGCCGGTGGGGGTGTATTTTGTGTACTTTATGCCCACCATGTCGAACATCTTTTTTGAGGCGACTACGCTGTCTGAGCCTGCGTACTTGTCATCGCCGTATACTATCTCTTTTATGCCGCACTGTATTATAGCTTTGGCGCATTCGTTGCAGGGGAAAAGCGTAACATACAGTTTTGCGCCCTCGAGAGAGCCCGTAGAGCGGTTGAGTATTGCGTTCAGCTCCGCGTGGCAGACATAGGGGTACTTTGTATCAAGGTTCTCGCCCTCTCGCTCCCACGGCATATCGTCGTCGC
>CANRPG010000123.1 GCA_947632425.1 uncultured Clostridia bacterium
AAGCTTCCAGTTGCCGCCAAGCTCCTCGTAAAGCTGTGTGTCGTCAGCCGCAGGGTCATCGCTTTCAAGCTTTTGTGTTATGTACTTCCTCGATTTCTTGATAAGCGAATTAAGCTTTTCAAGAGTATCTATCGCACAGTCGTAATGCGTGTCTTTATTATCTTTCTGATACGCGGTTATCTCTATGATAAGGCGGTTGAACAGCCGCTGTATTCCTATGAGATAGTAGTCACCAAACTGCTTTGAGAGCTGCTGATAGTTTGAAAGGGAAGCGCCGCCCATAGTTTCCAAACCTGCTGACAACAGCTCTTTTACTGCCTTTTCGCAAAGGTCAATGCCCTCAAGTTGTTTTTGCAGCTTTTTCTTTTTAGCTGAGTTTGCCGTTTTCTTTGCGGCAGCCTTTTTCTTTTGCGCCTTTTCATCATCTTCGGAAGCAGAGCCTTCGGACTTTTCAGCCCTTGCCGCAAGCTTTGCACGTTTTGTCAGTATGTCTTCCGGTATCTCGCAGATCTCAAAATCCTTGTCAGACATCATCTCGTACATAAGGGCAAGCGAGTGTTTGCATGGAAACTGCCTGCTCGGGCAGGAACAGCGAAAAACAGGGTGACTTTCGTCTATGTAGTCTGCCGAGGTGATGTAGGGATTCTTTCCGCTGCCTTTGCATTCGCCCATAAAAAATGTGCCGTCCTGTGAGCGATAACGCTTGATAAATCCGCCGCCCGAGGATATCTTTTTCCCGTTAGAAGCGGCAGCAGCATTAGGCGCCAAAGACATAATAAGCTGCTCAGTGATATTTTTCATTGTAAAACTCCTTTCATATCCGTGTCTATATACTATTATGATTTAATTATATCATAACATATGGCAAAAGTCTATAAAAAATATAAAACAAATTACAGCATTATCATAAAATATATATTGATATATCTCTTCTGATATATAAAAAATCCCCCGTGGTGGGGGACTTTTTGTGCATATCACCGTTATGTTAATTCTGTGCATTATTCTTTAGCTGTTCATTTAACCAATTATTCAGCTCATTTTTCAGCTTTGCGATACGATCCTCTGCATCGATGCCGTTTTTTTGATATATAGTAATAGTGGTATTTGGGGACGATGTATCATTCGTGCCTATGTCAAAACCTTTACCTTTACTGTTCCATGTAATTTGTACATTAGCAAAAAGGCTTTCTATCTTTTTCCTTTCATCATCGTCTGATGCTAATTTTAAGCGTTCTTCTTTAATTACATTTTTTATATTGTCGAAAGGAAGATCATCATCATTTGAAATATTAGTTCTATTCTTCATTATCATTTTATCGTAGAATTTATCTTTAGCGCTTATATAATCGTTAGCGTTATCCTTAAAAGTATCCACATCTTTTGGGCGGTAATGACCATAATCTGATTTGAATAAATCATAATACGCAATAAAGTAATATCTCCACGGGTACTCGTTTTTGCTTTTACGATCTGATATATAATTGTTTATTATTTTTTCAAGTTGACCTTTATAATCTACTGTGGCAGAGTCATCCAATTTATCGAGCAATGTGTTAAGAATTTCTCCTGTTTTCTCAAAGCCATTTCTATCATTACTTTGTTGAAAAAGTTCTTCCCAAGAACCATAATTATCAACTCCATAATAAAAGCGAGTTCCTTTTCTGTTGATCTGACCATAGTCATCAAAGGTCATCATAGCGCGGCTTATCAGAGCATAATCATAATTATCCGATTTCTCGAACAATTTGTAGAACTTATCAACTTTCGCGATATTTTCGCTGATTTTTTTATCATCGGTGTTAACAAGATTTTCTTTTCCTACCAATATGCTTATCTGTCCGTTAAGCAAATGGTGATCTTCCAATTTCTGCAGTTGTTTCAACTTGTCATTATAATCAGAGGACGATTTAATTTTATCAAGATATTTTTCTTTTTGTTTTTCTTCCTCCAACTGAGTCTCGTTGAAACCTGTGGATGTTAAACCGTCTAAATTTCCCGTGGTCATTATTTCTTGTGTCTGCTCAAATATTGCTCGCATATGAGAATTTTTTACTCTTTCAGCCAGTTCGTCATTTGAATTATTAACAAGGTTGTTTATCCAACGGAGCCTTTTAATAAATTCATCGTCATTTTTATTATCTAACATCAGATTTTTGTTATCCAACTTCAAAAATTCCATTATTGCATATAATAGCACTTTAACAGAATAATCGACCTTAGTGCCATTAACTAAACAATTATGAAGCATATTTTCATATTTTTTATCCTTTTTATCCGACTCAATAACGGATTTTTTTACAACGATCTTTTTGCCATCATTGTTGTTTGTACTTGACATATAATTTTCAAGGAACTCTTTGTGTTTTTTATAGTCGTAAGAGTTATTATCCTTCCGGATCCAGCAGTCAAAAGCATTTTCCAAAAAGTCCATGTTTTGTGCATGTGCATTTGTGCAGCCCTTTGAAAAATACTTTTTTGCAAGATCAAATTCATCAAGCGAATAATCAAAAGGCTCGTTATTATCGCGATAGTGGATCAAATAACAGATATATTTAAAATAGTTTACAAACATTTCGTCGGGAATAGCTGCATCATAATTTTTTGTATTTTTGTCGCAGTAATCCCATAAAAAGTCAGTCCAAATGCCGTCAAATTTCTGCATTATTATGTCAGTTTTGCTGTAGCTGCTCTCACGCATATACTTTTCAAGATCAGCCTTTAATATCTCATATGTAGTAAGTTCTTTACCGCGTGAGTTCATGTTGATGTAAAGTTTGTCAGCATCTTTGACATCTTCAAGCGGATAGTAATAAAATTTTATTTTATTAAGTTTGCCCCAAAGATCTGTGACATCATGGAATTTTTCATCAATGCTGTCAAGCACAACAAGCATAGAGCTTATAGTGGGGTCTTTCTTCCATTGCAGTGGAAACCAGTTTTGATCTTCTATGTATTCAGAGATATTCTTTTCTCGAGGGGAAATGGGGTCAAAATATGTTATTTTATCAAATTCATCATAAAGTTTCTCGCAAAAGCGTTTCGCGTTATACCTGGTTTCATATTTAAAATTTTTAAATTTTTCCCATTCAGTCTTCGACTTTCTTTCTTTTTTGGCAGCATACCAGTACAGCAGAAAAAGCGCTGTAAGCCTCTGCTGACCGTCCAAAGGTGTTAGTTTTTTGTTTTCGATCTTACCGTAGATCAAATCGAGCCTTTTTGTTTCTTTATCATTAACTATATCAAGCAGCAGATCCAAAAAATCATTTCTTTTGCGTTTGGTGGCGCTGTCATTTCTGCCTTGAGCGTAATCACGCTGTATCATAGGAATGACAATTTCCTTTACCTTTGCACCAGCTGTTACATCATTATCATCAGCTTTTTCATCAAATAGGTCTTTAAAAGAAAACAATTGTGCTTTCGTTATTGTTTCATTATTGTCGGGCATTTTTACTCCTCCTTATGTGTTGCCTTATTATTACAGATATTTTTCTAATACTTTTTTGATCTTTTCTTTATATGCTTCTCTGTCAGCATATGTCCAAAACATAAGTTTATCTGAATTTTGTTGAGTATCTGTGAAATATTTTAAAAACACAAGCTTTGTACAGTAAGGTATATAACTTCTTTTATTACTTTCCAATTCAAAGATTTTTTTACGCTTTACATTGAAAATGGAATTATTAAGGGCAGAGTTATCGGACTTGGTCAGCAGCGCCATATTGCCAATGTGGTGCAGATAATCTTCATCGTCATTCGTTTGATCTTTCTCTTCAAACAGCTCTATCACTTTGCCGAATATATCATCAAATGCAGCTTTATCCAAATTTTTGGGGTCTAAATTGTCGATTTTATTAAGAACGTCTTCTGCTTTATTTGTGCCTTGAGTGCCGACATTTGCGCTTTGTGCTTTGGCTATAGCTTCTACGGAAGCTCTATGCTCCTCAAGCCATACATCCATATGTTCGTGTTTATCAACATTCTGAGGATGAATATGTTCCAGCGACCAGTCTTCCTTATTGTAAAGATCAAACGGAAATCTCAGATGCTCAACACTGTCCATCGTGAATATTACGCTAAAAAGCAGGAGAATTTTAAGTAAAAGATCATAGTCTTTTGTATATAGCAGATTATCTATATCTGTATCTTTTATAGGTTTTTTGTGTAAATAGATAGATGTTTTTATACTATCGTCCAGTATGTTTTTAAACTCCGATGTTGTGCGTGTATCGTAATCTTTTTTCAAATCAACAAGATTTTTTTCATCAGCTGCGATCAGATAGCCTATCTTGTGATATAACTCGTTGTCTTCATACCAGTCCTTCAATGTCTGGTATGTGTTCATAATTTCATTCCAAATATCTTGTGGTTCTTTATTATTCATCTTGTACTCATCGAACTTTTCTTTGATTTTAAAGAAAGATTGATGAGGGTCTGATGGTTCAGTTTCTATTTCATTATAAATGTTAAGCAACAGGTCTATCCTTGTAGAAATTCCTTTATATTCTTTTCCGGCAAGAAAATACCAAAAAGAATCATCATGAAGTTCGCTTTCAATGGCATCCCACTGTAAAGCTATCGTATTGATATCAGCTCCCGATTCCCGAGAATTCTTGCTCAAGAAAAGCGCCTTGACCAGTTCGGCATTAGTTAATGGTATTTTGCCGCCATTCAGCCCCTTGAAAAAGGTTATTGCATCTTCGTCGTTGGCTTCATACCAAATAACTTTGACATTTTTTTGTAACTTATCAATAATATCTTTAATTTCATTATCAGGATTTTTATCCCATGCCTCAATAGTCTTGTAAGCATTTGACATAAACCAAAAATCAATATTTGCTTTACAACGATTGTCATCATTTACTTTGTTAGCAATATCTTCAAGAAATTCTTGAGAGCCACTGCGCGTCGTATATGTTAATGTAAAATTCGGCTTCTCATCATCTTTTTTCATTTTTTTGACATAATAAGAAAATATCAAATACAAAGTTGTCAGCCTCTGTTGACCGTCGATCAGTTCATATTTTTCATCTTTTTTATTAACAATGATCGGCTGCAAATGATATATTTCATCTGCAGCTGCCTCCTTGATATCTTCAAGTAGACGTTCCACCTGGTCTTTGCCCCAACGATATCCGCGCTGATAAGACTCGATGATAAAGTTACAATTCATTTCATTGATTTTACCAATAGTCTTTTCGTCTATTATAGCTACTTTATTTTCTGCTGTCTGTTGCGCCATTTTTGGACCTCCTATTAAAACAAACTATATTAATTATACTACGCATTTTTATAATTGTCAAATGATAAAATCCTATTTTTTAGCAAAAATTATCTGAACACAGCGTGTTATGTCACAATAAGCATTTACATCATAATTTATAGATGTTTCTCTTCATGTCAGCAGGGCAGGGAAAGCATCAATATATTTCTATGATCAAGTATTCTACAAATTTATTGAAAATAAAGGATAGTTTGTAACTGCTTCTCTTTCTTCTGTTATGGCGGAAGTTTTGCGTTGTCAAGGCAGTGCTTTGGCAGCCTGTGTTTAATCGGCAAGCTGACTGCGCTTGTGTGAAAATATTCATGAATATGTATTGCCTTCAAAGCTCAAATGTCAAGCTTATGAGCATTTTTTGAATGCCCTGCAACGAAATAATTCTCAATCAAAAGTATGTTTACACAGTTAAATAAGTTCAATGCCGTACTGCAAAACAGCACAAAAATAACAATACCTCTCGATTACCTCGAGGTATTGCCATTTTTGTGGTGCGGGTAACAGGAATACCTGCACGCCATTGGCAATAGAACCTAATGGCAGCGCAACGACAGTGAAGTGTTTCTGTATATGATCAATACAGGATCTTACTTTGCTTCGGAGCGGAGTTATAGGAGTAAATAAAATTAGGGTATGTTATGAACTGATCTTTTAATAAACTAAGACCTGATCTGCCGCATTGGCAAATCAGGCTTTTTATTATTCTGTTCTTGTAAAATGATGCGTCTGATACATATAAATTTTCTCAAAATATATCCATTTGAGATACAATGATATATAAAATGATGATATAATTATATTAACATAATTTGAGATGTTTTTCAATAACATTTTCTATGTTTGTATAAAAGTAATATATTTCATTTTGACAATTTGGATAAAATACACATATCAAGAGGAGAGTTAATATGAACAATAGTATCACCAAAAGGAAAGACGGCAGATTTATGGGCAGATTCGTTATCGGTCGCAGAGATAACGGAAAACTTATCTA
>CANRPG010000124.1 GCA_947632425.1 uncultured Clostridia bacterium
TTACCCGATAAGCTGGGTGGCTACTGCAATTGCTCTGGTTATAGCATACATACTGTTTATGCGACACTTTTTGCGAACGTTCATTGACAGCAAGATACATCTGAGAAAGGAATAGTTATGATAGGTCTTGAAAGAGGTATGGTGAAGCTTTATCCACACGAAAAACAGTGGGAAACACAGGCGCAGGAAACAATATCCCGTCTTAATGAAATACTCGGCGATACTATAAAAGACATTTGCCATGTGGGCAGCACTGCTATAAAAAGCATAAAAGCAAAGCCGATAATTGACATTATGGTTGCTGTAGACAGTTTTGAAGATGTTTTGTCATATGAGCAACAGATGAAAGATGCAGGCTTTTATTACCGACCTAAATCGCAGAGCTTTTTGGGTGACCAGCTTCTATTTGCCTGCGGAAGCTATTACGACGGCACGGGAAATATACAGACGCACTTTATACACGTTGTAAAAACGGGCAGCATGGATCACTTAAATTATGTAAACTTTGTAGAGTACATGTATAATTTTCCTGCCGCTGCTAAGGCATACGAGAAAGTAAAAGAAAGCCTTGCAGAGAGTACCGACGACAGAGGCGTATACACACAGGGCAAAGCGGAGTTTATAACATACGCTTTGAGAAAGGCGCTGAACTACTCTTTCTTCGGTAAGGTAGTTGACATAGAGATAGACCGCCCGATAGGTTATGTTCACAAAAAGGGCGAAAAGGTGCTGCACTACCCGATAAATTACGGCTATATACCAAACGTTATCGGCGGCGACGGCGAAGAACTTGATGTATACTTGCTGGGTGTAGACAAGCCTGTTGAAAGATACACGGTAAAGATAATAGCCGTTATACACCGCCGTGAGCACGAGGAGGACAAGCTGGTCGGCGCGCCTGTGGGAATGAATTTTACAGAAAAAGAAATAGCCGAAGCGGTGCACTTTCAGGAAAGGTTCTACTCCGACTATATTCAGACCGACAAAAACGATTTTTTCTTTGAAGACAAATATTTATAAAGCAAAGCTCCGAAGCGTAAACCTCGGAGCTTGTTTTTATCTTATGGCATCTTTCATAGACTTTACATACTCGCCAACATATTTAGGCGAATCTTTGCCGTATTTCTCGATTATCTTAATGATAGCAGAGCCTACTATTGCGCCGTCTGCTATATCAGACATTTTCTTTGCCTGCTCGGGCGTTGATATGCCGAAGCCTATCGCACACGGGATACCGGTATTTTCTCTGACTATCTTGACTATCGATGCAAGGTCGGTCTTTATCTCGCTTCTTGTGCCCGTAACGCCAAGGCTTGAAACTATGTAGAGAAATCCCTCGGCTTCTTTTGCGATCATGGAGATACGGTCGGCGGAAGTCGGCGCAATAAGCGATATAAGGTCAACGCCGTACTTTTGGCAGACTGGCAAAAATTCGTCTTTTTCTTCATACGGAAGATCAGGAAGTATCAAGCCGTCGATGCCTATTTCTTTGCAGGTGGAAATAAACTTTTCCGCACCGTAAGAGAACACAACGTTTGCGTAGGTCATAAACACCATTGGTATGAAAACTTCTTTGCGAATCTCTTTTACAAGATCAAAGATCTTATCAGTAGTAACGCCGCCATTCAGCGCCCTTATATTAGCACCTTGAATTACAGGGCCTTCGGCTGTGGGGTCAGAAAAAGGTATGCCAAGCTCAATAAGGTCAGCGCCGTTGTCTGCGGCAGCTTTTACTGCTTGCAGGGTGGTTTGCAGATCGGGGTCGCCGCAGGTTATGAACGGTATAAACGCTTTGCCGTTTGCAAAAGCCTTATTTATATTACTCATGGATATCCTCCCCTCTGTATCTTGCAATCGCCGCGCAGTCCTTGTCGCCTCTGCCAGAAATTGTTATAACGATAATTTTATCTTTGCTCATGGTCGGGGCAAGTTTCATGGCATACGCCACTGCATGGGCGGATTCTATTGCAGGAATAATTCCCTCGATCTTTGCCAGATACTCAAACGCGCAGACCGCTTCTTCATCGGTTACTGGAACATACTGCGCTCTGCCTATGTCGTGCAGATATGCGTGCTCAGGGCCAACGCCGGGGTAGTCAAGACCTGCCGAGATTGAGTAAACGGGCGCTATCTGACCGTATTTGTCCTGACAGAAATATGACTTCATTCCGTGAAATATGCCAAGGCTGCCTGTGTTCATGGTAGCGGCTGTTTCAAAGGTATCTATTCCCCTGCCTGCCGCCTCGCAGCCTATGAGCTGAACGTCTTTATCCTCAATAAAATGATAGAAACTGCCTATGGCGTTTGAGCCGCCGCCAACGCAAGCCAAAATGGCATCGGGCAGCCTGCCTTCTTTTTCAAGCATCTGCTGCTTTATTTCTTTTGAAATTACCGACTGAAAATCTCTCACTATCGTCGGGAACGGGTGCGGACCCATTACAGAGCCGAGACAGTAGTGGGTGTCGTCAATTCGGCTGGTCCACTCTCTCATGGCCTCAGATACGGCATCTTTGAGCGTTGCAGTACCTGTTTTTACGGGTACAACATCAGAGCCCAGAAGCCGCATACGGTAAACGTTGAGAGCCTGGCGCTTGGTGTCCTCCTCACCCATGAAAACCACACATTCCATGCCCATAAGCGCGGCAGCTGTAGCGGTAGCAACACCGTGCTGACCTGCGCCCGTTTCGGCGATAAGGCGTGTTTTACCCATTTTCTTGGCAAGCAGCGCCTGACCGAGCACATTGTTTATCTTATGCGCGCCCGTATGGTTGAGATCCTCACGTTTGAGATATATCTTCGCGCCGCCGAGGTCTGCGGTCATTTTTTCTGCATAATACAGCCTTGAAGGTCTGCCTGCATAATCGTTGAAAAGCGCCGTAAGCTCATCATTGAACTGTTTATCATTCTTATAGAAGTTATACGCTTCTTCAAGCTCGATAACGGCGTTCATAAGCGTTTCGGGTATATACTGACCGCCGTGTATACCGAAACGACCGTTTTTATTAGTCATACCTATTTCTCTCCATTTCTTACTATGCGCACAAATTCACGCATTTTATTCTTATCTTTCAAGCCGTCTGTCTCAATACCCGAGCTGACATCTACGGCATAAGGGTGCAGGGTGTTTACAGCTTCTGCAATATTGTCAAGCGAAAGACCGCCTGCAAGAAAATAAGGTCTGTGCAAAGCCTCGAGCAAGCTCCAGTCAAAACGCCTGCCTGTTCCCTTTCCTGCATCAGCCATGATAAATTCGGCAGAAGAATTTTCGGCATTTTGTATATCTGTAATATCGGATATTTTGAAAGCTTTTATTACAGGCTTGTTTGTAAGTTTACGCAGCTCGCTGATATAGCTGTCGTCCTCATTTCCGTGAAGCTGTATAACGTCTATAGTACCGCTTTCGGCAAGCTGTGCCACCCTTTGCGGCGTTTCGTCTACAAAAACACCTACAGCTTTTATCCTGCTGTCAAGCATTTTTTTAAGCTTTTTTGCCAGTTCATCTGAAACCTGACGTTTGCTTTTATCCCAGAACACAAAACCTATAAATTCGGGCAGAATTTCATTCACAACGTCTATATCGCATACTCTTGAAAGACCGCACAGTTTTATTTTAGTATCGCTCATTCTAAGCACCTCTGAGATATGAAAGCTTTGCTTTTTTATCATCGGAACGCATAAGTGTTTCACCAACAAGAACCGCATCTGCGCCTATCTCACGCAAGTTGCGGACATCATCGGCAGTTTTCACACCGCTTTCAGATACAAACAGAACATCGCCCGGTATAAGCTGCCTGAGACGTCGGCTGTTTTCGGTATCTACGGAAAAATCTTTAAGATTGCGGTTGTTGACGCCTATAATTCTTGCGCCTGCCGAAATTGCCGTTTTAACTTCCTGCTCATCATGCGCTTCAACAAGTGCCGAAAGCCCCAGTTTATCGCATATGCCGATATAGCGTTTTATCTGCTCTTTGTCAAGGATAGAACATATAAGCAGAACCGCCTGCGCGCCGAGAAGCTTTGCTTCATATATCATATACTCGTCAACGGTGAAATCCTTGCGCAGACAGGGTATTGAAACGTTGACGACTATCTCTTTGAGATACTCATTGCTGCCGAGAAACCATTTTGGCTCTGTAAGCACGGATATGCAGTCAGCGCCTGCCGCTTCGTATTCTTTTGCAATATCAAGATACGGAAAATCGGGAGCTATAAGACCTTTTGACGGCGACGCTTTTTTACACTCGCATATAAAAGAGATACCCTCTTTTTTCAGAGCATTTTCAAAAGCAAAATTACCTACAGGCAGCGATAGCGCTCTTTCCGCAATTTCTTCTGTGGGAATTTCAAGCTTAGCTTTTTCTACGCGCTCTTTGGCATACTGCGACAGCTGATCGAGAATAGTCATCTGTTGCTTACCTCTATAAACTTGTTGAGTGTCTCCAGTGCTTTGCCGCTGTCGATTATCTCGCCTGCAAGCTTTATGCCGTCAGCCATGCTGTCAGCCTTGCCGCCGATATAGAGGGCCGCGCCAGCGTTCATCAGAACGGCATTTCTCTTGTGACCCTTTTCGCCTTTGAGGATATTCAGGGTTATCTGCGCGTTTTCTTCGGGCGTGCCGCCTACAAGGTCAGACTTCTGACATCTTTCAAGGCCGAAATCCTCGGGCGTGATAACATAAGTTTTATACCAGCCGTCTTTGAACTCACAAACGGTAGTAGGCGAGCTGAGCGATATTTCGTCAAGCTTATCCTGACCGTAAACTACCATGCCTTTTTCTACGCCGAGATTTATAAGCACCTGTGCCAGCGGCTGAACAAGATACTCGTCATAAACGCCGAGAAGCTGCATTTTCGGGCTGCCGGGGTTTGTAAGGGGCCCGAGGATATTGAACACCGTTCTGAAACCAAGCTCCTTGCGGATAGCGCCGACATACTTCATAGAAGTGTGATATTTCTGCGCAAAGAAGAAGCACATACCCACTTCGTTAAGAAGCTCTATGCATTTGTCGGGATCTTGCTGAATGTTTACGCCGAGGGCTTCAAGACAGTCGGCAGTACCGCACTTTGAAGAAGCCGCTCTGTTGCCGTGCTTTGCAACTTTCATACCGCCTGCCGCAGCTACAAGCGCAGAAGTTGTTGAGATATTAAAGCTGTGAGCGTTGTCTCCTCCCGTGCCGACTATCTCAAAGATGTCCATTCCTGTGTCTACCTTGGTGGCGTGGTCACGCATTGCGGCAGCACAGCCTGCTATCTCGTCTGTAGTTTCGGCTTTTGCGCTCTTTGTAGAAAGCGACGCAAGAAATGCCGCGTTCTGCGTGGGCGTTGACTCACCGCTCATGATCTCGTTCATAACGGTGTAAGCCTCGTCATAGGTAAGATCCATTTTGTTTACCACTTTTTCAATTGCTTCTTTGATCATAACTATCTCTCCTTATATATCAATAAAATTTTTTAGCATTGTTTTGCCGTCTGGTGTCATTATAGACTCGGGGTGGAACTGCACGCCGTAAATCGGGTATTCTTTGTGCTGTACCGCCATAACCTCGCCATCATCTGTTATTGCCGTAACTTTCAGACAATCGGGCATAGTTTTTTCGTCAGCTGCAAGTGAATGATACCTTGCAACAAGAGCACTGTCGGGGCAGTCTTTGAACAGCTTACAATCCTTATCAAACTTTGCATTTGACTGCTTGCCGTGCATAAGCCGTTTTGCATATGTAACTTTTGCTCCGAACGCCATACAAATTGCCTGATGACCCAGGCACACGCCAAGTATAGGTATCTCACTGCCAAGCTGCTGTACAACATCTATAATAATGCCTGCATTTTCAGGTCTGCCGGGGCCGGGTGAAAGAATTATCCTGTCGGGAGAAAGCTTTCTTATCTCTTCCACGGTCATTTCATCGTTGCGTATTACCTTTATATCGGGAGATATCTCGCCGACAAGCTGAAAAAGGTTATAAGAAAAGCTGTCATAATTGTCTATGAGAAGTATCATTCGTCCGCCTCCTCTGCCATTTTAAGCGCATTGATTACCGCCTGCGCCTTGTTTATGCACTCCTGAAACTCCTTTTCGGGAACGC
>CANRPG010000125.1 GCA_947632425.1 uncultured Clostridia bacterium
CGACTTTATTGGGTCGGCGATTTTGCTTTCTGAAAGTCTGAAGCCTTTCAGAAAACAAAACCGTAATTCTTGCCGCGTTTACAACAAAGCGTGACTTTCGTTTGCCACCACGTTTTTTTCTTGCCTCTTGCTTCTTGATTTCTTGCCTCTGGTAGCGCATACCTTGCCGTATGACAGGCTTTTTTCCCATTCTATCGTCATTTTGAGAGTGCACAAGAATTACTTCGCCGACTTTATTGGGTCGGCGATTTTCTTTGAAAACTGAAAATTTCTTTCTGCGTTTTCAGCTTTTTCGTTAAGCACCCAAAAAATCCCTCGCTTCCGACCGTTTATGGCGGCGAGGGATTTTTAGGTACGCACAAAGTTTTTTAGAGAATAGGAAGAAGCCTCGAAGAGGGTTCTTCGGCACTTGCCAGACTGTTCACAGTCTGGCAATGTGTGCGCTCCTGCGCCGCGCGTAAGCGCAAACAATAAATAACTCATAGACATCGGCAGTCAATTCAGACTGCTTTTTTGCTGCTTTAACGACATATTATACAATCTGTTGTACTGTATTTTGTATATTGCGCTGAAATTTGTTTTATGTTACAGGATTTTCTCCTTTTATGATGTACTTTTTTATAAAATTGTTTTAAAATTGAAGTAGGTACTATATTCAAAAAATGGAGGTATTATTGTGCTGAGAATGGTATTTAAAGACCTGTCCGGGCTGATAAAAAAGCAGCGTATGCTGACGGTGCTTCTGGCACTCAACATTGTTGTTTCCTGCCTTGTGATATGCTTTTCATACGGTCTGTATCACAATTACCGCGCGGTCATAACAAAAGGCGAGGAAGAGGACGTAAAGTCCATCAGCGTGCTTGTCGGCAGCGGCGATCTTCACAACCTCGATGATGCAAAGGGGCTTGAAGTCGGCACACTTGCGCCGTCGCAGCTGTCTGTGCTTATGTCGGCGTTTTCTGAAAGCACTTTGGAAAACGTTGACGGCATTACATTCAGCTACATAGTAAAAACGCCTCTGTATTATAATGATACCGACTATCACGGCGAAATACCGGATTATGACGAGAACGCGCAGCCGTATTATAACATTCTTTCGTGCAGTATTGCTATGAAAGACGGCAGGATAGCTGACAACAAAAATTCCCTGACGGCTGTTTTTTCAGATGAGGAGTATTTCAGCGGCGAGAAGATAGTTGCATTGTCGGAGTTTTATTTCAGCGACAACAACGCGCCCGGCTACAGCTTGGGCGAAACAAGCGCATCTGCCTGCAAACTGCCTGCCGATGCCGAAAATATCATCATAAACGGCGAGAGCTACAGAATTTCAAAAGTGCTTGACGAGCAAACTTACGGCAGCGGCTTAGACATGGAAATACCATATGCCGCGATACCCGAAAGCGCGCAGGTGCTCTATAGGAGCTACAGCGAACATCAGCGCGCCTGCTTTACGATAAATTTCAAACAGCCGCTCACTCACCGCCAGCGCGACGACATAAGCGAGTGCTTGAAACAAGTTCTCGGAGAGGCATTTTACCTTGAAGATATTCGTTTCACCGATGTTACCGACCTTGGCTATTACGGCTCGATAATTGCTGTGTCACTGCTTATTGCGGCAATTTCGGCGATAAACATATCCATTCTTTACAGCTATATTTTAGAAAAGCGCAGCCGCGATCTTGCGGTGTACAGAATTTGCGGCCTTTCAAAGGGCAGGGCGGCGCTTTCGTATCTTCTTGAATGTGTAATAATAAATGCGCCGCTGTTTTTAGTGACAGAGATAATTTTTGCAAAGCTTCTAGTGCCGCTTCTGGCGAGATTTTTCCCTATGATACGCCTTGCATACAACGTAAAACTATACGCAGCGATATTCTTTATATACCTGTTTGCGCTGTGCGGCATAATGCTCATAATGCTTTTTGGCAAACTGCACTTCCACAGCATAGCGCAGGCACGCTCCGCACCCCGAAGCTCTGCAAAAACAGGCTTTATGCAGATCTTTGGTGTATTGCAGCTTGCGGCGGTAACAGTAATGCTGATATTTGTTATCTCTGCAATATCTTCGCGAAGCGTGCTGTTTGACAATTTCAAAGAATACATCTCACGCAGGGGTTACATGGTAAAGACTACGGACATAAATGTATTTCCCGAAGATTTAACATCAGCCGCAAACGGAGCGGAAACTATTTTTAACTGTTATACAAATATATACGAGGACAGCTTTGACAAAAATTTGGCAAACAGCATTGAACATAACATGATAACATATTCTGATGAATTTATACGGGCTTATGTTCCCGAGCTGAGCGACGGCGTATGGCTCAGCGAAGCGAAAGATACTTACGAAAATTCGGGGTATATACCTACAGTAACGGCAGGCGGCGATAAAAAAGTCGGAGATATAATAGAGTCAACTGTAGTTATGAGCTTTGACGAAAACGGTCAGCCCGACAAAACTGTTTCTGCTAAATACAAGGTGATAGGCGTTTTGAAAGACAACGTTCCGCTTGCGGTATACAGCATTGACAGCTCTTTCAGCGCAAGTTACAGTGATATTTATTCTACGTTCAGAAGCAGCTACGAGGACAAAATGCTGCTGCTTACAAGGACATCGGATATGTATGAGTGCTATAAGTCGTTCGGATCGCTTTATGGTACGCAGTTTATCTTCTGCGACGGCATGACCGATGATGAATACACCGCGCTCGGCGACAGGCTGGAGGGCATGAAGCTTGACTTTGCGCCTCTTTCGCAGGTGTACAAAAACAGCACAGACTATGTTTATCAGCAGCTTTACACCCTGCTGCCTATAGCTGTTTGCATATTCATTCTGACGATAATTTCAAGCGTATCAATAAGCGCGATATACACCAAACGGCAGCTGCGAAACTATGCTATTTTCTACATCTGCGGTGCAAGGTGGCGTACCTGCGCGCTTTGCAGTCTGAAAAACAGCGCGATCACCTGTGGTATAGCAAGCATACTTGCGGCGGCAGTGCTGATAATAGGCAAACTCACATTCTTTGAAAACACGGTCATAACTTTCGGTATATGGCACTTGGCTGTATGCGCTGTGGTGATAGCTTTATACCTCGCGCTTTCAATGATAATGCCGCTGGCTGTCATAGGCTCAAACGAGCCCAAAGAGGTGCTTAAAGCAGAATAGTTCTTAATGTTTTCTTAAATTTGTTGACCACCATATATAAATATAGTATAATGAAATAAAGAAGTATTATTGCAATATTTGCAAAGGGGGAGCGGTAAAAAATGTTAAGAGAAATAGCTAAAAACCTGCGCTGCCTTGTAACAGACAACAAGCTTATATTTGCTCTTATCTCCGTAAGCCTTATCATTTCGGTGATGACGCTTTTGTATGTTACTGTAGAGGTGCAGTATAACTCGGCAGGCGAAATTTCTGCCGAAAGCAACTTTTCGTTTGTCGGCATATTACCGCAGGACGACGATATGGACACGTTGAGTAAGCAGTTAGATGATTTCTGCAAAAATCACGATGCAGTAAAATATCATTATGTTTCCTATAACTGCGGCGGCGAAAAGTTAGCTTTTTCTCTGGCTGCATTTTTTAAAGATGAAGATCTGCAAAAATACATAGACAGTCAGCAGTATATTACCAAAAAGGTCACTGCTGATGAACTTATATCGGGCAATGCGGTCTTGATGAAAGACAATGCCGTAGACCTTAGCGGCGAACTTTCTTTGAACTCTGTGCCGCTGAATATTGCCGCCGCGTACAGTGATTCATCGCTGCCTTTTGCAGACGGAGTCATACCCTTGCAGACAGCTTTGCAAACGGGCGCAGAGCCGGTAGCATATATCGTCAGCCTTGAGAGCGATACAAGCGGTGAGATACTAAGAAAATACCGCGACGACCTTGTCGATATCTTCGGCAGTGAAAGAGTTCTTACAGAAGCCGACAGCGCCGTGCTGGCAGATTCCGCCGAAGGATTTAACGGCGAAAATATTACGCTTATTGTTATGGCGGCTGCGGCTTTTGTAAACATAGTTTTTCTGTTTATGTATACCATAAAGAAAAGGATACGAAACATACTTGTTTACAAACTCTGCGGAGCGACAAGCAGTCAGATATCATACATTATCTATCTTGAAATGCTTGCTGTTATTGCGGCGCATATTATCGTTGCTTTTCTTGTATTTCGTCTGGGACTTTTCAACATCATAAAAAGATACGACACGGCTTTTGCATACGGGCTGTCGCCTGAGCATTACCTTTTTACAGCTTTTGCTGCAATACTTATTGAAACTATCTTTGTGTACCCCACTATACTAAAATATGCAAAGACAGATGCCATAAAGCTGAAAAGAATGTAAGGGGGGCAGGGAAATGTA
Organism: uncultured Clostridia bacterium; assembly: GCA_947632425.1. GTDB lineage: Bacteria > Bacillota > Clostridia > Oscillospirales > Ruminococcaceae > UBA7477. The sequence goes on from CANRPG010000125.1 coordinate 4,369, forward strand.
TCGAAAATATGTATTTTATCAGCTAGGCAAAAGACCGTTTATAACCCTGCTGGCAATATTGCAGTTTGCGCTATCGATATTTCTGATAGGCAACATTGTGAACAGGCTTTCGGGATATTTTGTAACGATAAGGCTGTTTGAAGGCGTAAACTCTGAGAATTCTTATTTCCTCAGCAATGTGATAGGCTATGAATATGACGGTATAAACAAAATAGGCAGCGAAAGAGATGCTTTCGAGGAAGAACTTCATCGGCAGCTTGACAGCGGAGAAATAACGCAGGAGGAATTTTATGCAGAGCTCATAAATTCTGTGGTTTCGTCAATAGAACAAAAACAAGCATTTTACAAGTCTTTGCCGAACATAGGCGACAGCCCCTGCGTAGAGACCGACATTTCAATGTTTGCTTCAAACCTTTATTCGTATGATGAGAGTATAAAAAGCGGTGTTCATTTAGGTAATGTTATGTTTCTGACAGATGACTGCACCGATGCGCTGAACTATCAGATGACCGGCGGCAAGTGGCTTGGCAAAGGAGACGGAGAGTATATAGAACTTGTTGCTCCGGATGATAAGGGCTATAAGGTAGGAGATACATTGCAGCTTGCCTATAATGTTTACACAGCCGAAGAAGGCGATGTTATGAAACTCGGCTGTTACGGAAAAATAGTCGGTCTTATAAAGCCCGATCAGTTTTTATATATGGGTTTCAGTTCAAGTGACGGATATGAAAACGGCGAAAGGCTGTATCTTAATGATTTTCTGACAGGTCAATACCCTGATTCATTTTTGGCGGTGTATAACGAAAACAACAGAAAGCTGCTGGACAGTGAACTTTTAATGAATAATTACTTTTTGGATCCTCATATAGTTACGCTGAAAAGCGATCTTACGCAGCAGGAGAAAACCGAATTTTTTGACAGCGCCTCCGACATGGGCTATTATGCGGTCAGCATGACAAATGCTTATAACAACACCTACAAAAGCGAGATGAAAGACCTGCAAAACGATATAATTTTTATCTCAGCCGCCTGCCTTATCGCTCTGATAGGACTTTTGGGTGTGGGAGCCCTGTTTGCCTCGGGCGATATGAAAACTTTCGGCATATACTACATAAACGGGCTTACATGGAAAGAATGCCTGTCTGTAAATGCGGTTTCTATGGCGGTGATGATGTCATGTTCTGCTGTGTTATCGGTAGTTATAAAACTGGCGACGGCGTATAAAGGCTATCACGATATGTTTAATTTTTATCAGTCACAGTATCAGGGCATAGGCGGCGAATTAAAACAGCAGCTGATGTCACGGGTGAAATTTTCCGACTTCTTTTACTACACGCCTACAGAGGTCATAACCATAATAGTCATGCTGATACTGGCTTTTGCGGTATCCATGATAATTCCGTATGTGACGTTTAAACTCCGTTCGCCGATAGATGTTATGAGAAGTGAAAACTGAATAAAAAGGGGCAGAATAGCTTGATTGCCGTTCTGCCTTTGACTTTTATGCAAAAGTTTTAAGTCTTGTCAAGAAAGGAAAAGTTTTCGGTCAAGCCTTTTTCAAAAGGCTTGCGGGGGGACGGGGGCAGAGCCCCCGAAAACGCGTCAGGCGCTCTGAGAAGGGTGAATTAAAAAACAGTCCTGTGGACTGTTTTTTAAGAGGGGAGGCTCTGCAAGAGAGAGCCTCCCCTTGTTGTAG
>CANRPG010000126.1 GCA_947632425.1 uncultured Clostridia bacterium
ACCGTTCTTTGGCAAGACGAGGGAGGAGCTGAAAGGCGTTACCGTAGAACAAGCGCTTTCGCACCCAAACTGGTCTATGGGGAAAAAGATAACCTGCGACAGCGCAACGCTTATGAACAAGGGTCTGGAATTTATTGAGGCCATGCACCTGTTCGGGCTTACACCTTCGCAGATAGAGATAGTTGTGCAGCGCGAAAGCGTGATACACTCGGCGGTGGAATTCAGCGATCATTCTGTAATAGCGCAGATGGGCGTACCCGACATGAAGATACCTATACAGTATGCGCTTTTGTACCCCGAAAGGGTAGATTGCCCTGTGAAGCCGCTCTCGCTGTGCGATTATGGTGTACTTCACTTTGCAAAGCCCGATATAGATACTTTTGACTGCCTGAAAGCGTGCATTGAGGCGATAACGGCAGGGGGCGACTTGCCTGCGGCGGTAAATGGCGCGAATGAAGAAGCGGTCAAGCTGTTTTTAGACGGCAAGATAGGCTTTTTGCAGATAGGCGAGGCGGTTTTAGCTGCTGCGCGAGAGATGCAAAGGCATGAAATACATACACTTGGCGATGTGCTTGCGGCTGACAAAGCGGCGAGAGAGTTTGTAAAAGAGAGATACAAAGCATAGACAATAAGGAGTAAGGTAATTTGAGCATTATTATTGCCATTTTGGTGTTTGGTATCATAATAGCGATACACGAGGCAGGGCACTTTTTTGCCGCGAAGGCGTGCGGCGTTAAGGTGAACGAATTTGCGCTGGGTATGGGGCCTGCGATATTCAAGTTCAAAAAGGGCGAGACGACATATGCGCTGCGTATTCTGCCTATAGGCGGCTTTTGCTCTATGGAGGGCGAGGACGACGAGAGCAGCGATGAGAGGGCGTTTGGCAACAAACCCGTATGGAAAAGGATAATAATAGTTGTTGCAGGTGCGGTGATGAACCTGATACTCGGCTTTATACTGCTTATATGCATGGTGACATCTGATGATGCGATAACTTCTACCACGATACACAGTTTTGAAAACGAAAACGCGGTGTCGCACTCGACGGGGCTTGAAGCAGGCGACGAGATAGTAAAGATAAACGGCATGAGGATATTTACGGCAACGGATATTTCCTATCAGCTGCAAAACGACAGTGACGGCATTTTTGAAATGGTGGTTGAGCGCGGCGGCGAAAAGGTAACTTTGCCGTCAGTGCAGCTTGGCAAGACCGACAACATGATACACATAGACTTTATTGTTGTGGGCGAGAAGATAACGTTTATATCCACAATGAAAGAGGCGACGGCGCAGTTTGGCACATACTCGCGGCTGATATGGATAAGCCTTGCTGACCTTGTTCGCGGAAAGTACGGCTTGAATGACCTCTCGGGTCCCGTGGGCATAGTTGACGTTATAGGCGACGTGGTGGAGAGCCAGCGCGACGAGGAAACACACAAGATAGACTGGGACGCGCTGCTCACACAGATACTGAATATTGCGGCGTTCATAACGATAAATCTTGGTATATTCAATCTGCTGCCGCTGCCTGCGCTTGACGGCGGACGGCTGGTATTTCTGATAATAGAGGGCATACGCAGAAAGAAGATACCGCCCGAAAAAGAAGGCATGGTGCACCTTATCGGGCTGGGTCTGCTGATGATATTGATGATAGTTATTACGGTAAAAGATGTTATGCATTTGTTTTAATATTTGTAAGTAAAATAAAGGAGCGGTAAATATGCTGAAATGTGCGGCGGTGTTTTCAAACGACATGGTGTTGCAGAGGGGTAAGAACATCTCGATATGGGGAACGTGCGGTGAGGACGACGTAGTATATGTTTCTATATCGGAGCGCGGTGTTAAAGTAAAAGCCGAGAACGACAGGGGAAAATGGCGCGCCACTCTTCCACCGCAGGAAGCCTGCGAAAACTGCACGGTGAAGGTTGAGAACGGTCAAGAGACAAAGACGTTTTACAACGTTGCGATAGGCGAAGTGTGGATATGCGGAGGGCAATCGAACATGGAACTGGAGATACAAAACGCAAGGGGCGGAAAAGATCTTCTGAAAGAGCTTACGCCAAATTGCAGGGTGCGTTTTTACTACACGCAGAAAAAGCCTATGCTGTGCGAGGAATTTTACCGCGACGAAGAAAACACCTGCTGGCAGACGGCTTCGGAGCAGACATCGCGCGCGTGGTCGGCGGTAGGGCTGTATTTCGGTCTGAAGCTGGCTAAAGAACTTGACGTTACCGTGGGGCTGATAGGCTGCAACTGGGGCGGTACTTCGGCAAGCGCATGGATGAGCAGAGAGGCTCTGGCAGAGGACAAGGACACCGCTTTGTATCTTGAAGATTACGACAAGGCTGTTGCAGGAAAGACGGCAGAGCAGTGCATAAAAGAGTATGACGAATACAGCGAATATGATGCGAAGTGGTATCAGGATTACTCAAAGCTTCTGGAGGAAGAACCAAACATCGGCTGGGACGAGGCGCAGGAGAGGATAGGAAAGAATCTTTTTCCGGGTCCTATGGGGCCTAAGAACCCGTATCGCCCGTGCGGACTGTATGAAACTATGCTGATGAGGATATGCCCTTACACCATAAAGGGATTTACATACTATCAGGGGGAGAGCGACGACCACCGCCCCGACACATACTACAAGCTGTTTTCGCGCCTTATAAGGCAGTGGAGAGAGGACTGGGAGGACGACACTTTGCCGTTTCTGATGGTGCAGCTGCCGATGTTCAAATACAAGCACGACCCCGACTATAAGCACTGGGCTAAGATACGCGAGGCGCAGTACAGGGTATTTCAGACGGTGAAGAACACGGGCATTGCTGTTATTCTTGATAAGGGCGAGCTTGACAACATTCACCCGACGGACAAAAAGCCGGTGGGCGAGCGGCTGTGTTTGCAGGCTGAAAAGCTGGTATACGGCATGGACGTCAGCGCTTTCGGACCTATGTATAAGTCTTTTATATACAAAGACGGCGGTATAGAGCTTTTGTTTGACCACGCGGAAAGGGGCTTTGAAATACGCGGCGATATATGCGGCTTTGAGATAGCAGGCGCGGACGAGAAGTTCTATGAAGCGAGTGCAGATGTGCGCGGTGATAGGATATTTGTCAGCAGTGAGCAGGTGAGCGAGCCGAAGTTTGTAAGATACAACTACATAAACTACGGCGATGTAAGCATATTTGGCAAAAACGGCATACCGCTGGCGCCGTTTCGCACATCGCTGAAAGATGAGTGACAAAGGTTTAGAAAATATTCATAGATTGTGCATGAATATTGCTTGAAATTTTGCAGAGTTTGTATATACTGAAATAGACAGGACTATTTTGAAAACGGGTGGGTGCTTAGATAATGGCAGTAGACAAGGATCTTATGTCAAAAGACGAATACAGGGCGTATATGAAGGGCGTATACAAAAAACGCCTGAAGATATTCGCTGTAGTAGTTATAATAATTGCCGCGTTTTACGGTATAATGACGCTGATGAAAAGTCTTAACGAAAAGCAGCAGAGCGACAAGATGAAAAATCTTTTAGACAGCATAAAGAACGATTCGCTGGAGCTTGAGGAGGACTTTCATATTTCCGATGACGATGACAACGACGGCGTTACCAACGGCAAGGAAGAAGAAATGCTTACAGACTATCAGGAGCGCGACACCGACAGGGACGGCATTTGCGACGGCGACGAGGTGACGGCAGGCACCGACCCGACTAAGAGCGACACCGACGGCGACGGCATACTTGACGGATATGAACTTATTATGGGGCTTGACCCGACAAAGACAAAGAGCGACGGTACTCAGGAGGACGGCTCGCGGCTGTTTGACGTTGAGAGAGAGTATAACAATGCACATCTGCTGGTGAGCGGCTCTGCGAATCTGAGCGACACGGTTTTTGATAATCTGGATCTGGTGGGTTTCAAGAACAACATGGGAATACTTTCCGATGCGATGAGCTTCTACACCGATTACACGTTTACAGATGCCAAAATATCTTTCACTATGGACAAAGCCGACCTCGATGCAAGGAAGGTAAAGGCAGGGGATCTTGCTATATACAAGTTCAACGCCGATACGCAGGAATTTGAAAAGATAGATTCGCAGGTAGACGAGGGCACGCTGACGGTTTCAGCGAAGATAACGGAATGCGCCACATACATGGTGGGCAACACTAAGATAATAAGCGAGCCGCCGACGATGAGGGTGCAGCTGCTGATAGACAACTCGGGTTCGATGTACCCCGAAGAAATGTGCGCAGGCTCGGAGGAGAACGACGTAAACTTCAAGAGGCTGGATCTTTCCAACAATATTATAGATATGGTATCTGACAGCAGCCTTGTGGGCGTAAGCAAGTTTACCGCCACATACACAGAGCTTGCAGACTTTACTACCGACCGCCAGAAGCTTAAAAACGTTATAGGCAAGATAAAGACCGACAAGGAGACCTTCAACGGAACGGACTTCCAGAAGGCTTTGCTGGGCGCGATAGGGGAATTCAAGGATTCTGACGGAAACTACAGCAACATGATAATCGCGCTGTGCGACGGCTACTCGACCGACAGGTTTGAATTCAGCAAAGACAAGATAATAAAAGCTGCGAATGACAGCGACATTATAATTCTGATGATAGGCTTAGGTCAGAGCGTGCAGGCGCAGAGAATGCAGGAAATTGCCGAGGCTACGGGCGGAAGATACTACACTGCTGCCAACGCCGATGCGCTTGACGAGGTATTCAAAGAGATAGAGACTACTTTCAATTATGATATAACCAGTTACGGCGAGGAGGGCAAGGCAGGCTATTCGATAGCCAACACCGGTTTTGTGCCTGCAAACAACGGCTTCAGCTTTGCAAACTTCAGGACGACTTCTTCAAACGGCACCTGCTTTGGCATGGCAATGTTCGCAAGAGACTGGTATACGGGAAATCTGGCGCTTTCGCTGGACGAATACAAGCCGGAATATTCAAGCCTTCTGGTATACACAGGGCCGAAATACGACCTTAACGGCACTAAGGCGGGAGAGGCATACAGCAAGAGTGCAAACCTGCACGATATAACCATTACGGCTGTAAACAACAATGAGTTCAGCAAGCCTTCGGATTATCTCGATTACAACAGCGAGGGCAGCACGACGCTTAAAGTAAAAGATGATATTCTGAAAAAGGCAAAAGAGGCAGGTTTTGGTACGACGGACTATGATATAGAGGATCTGGGTCTGCAATGGAAGTACGCGCAGCTGCTGGCTCTGGACGTTATAGGAAACTCATCTGCGATAGAGTCAAAATACGGCAAGGACGAGGCGGAGCTTTACAAGGCGCTGCTGAGATACCACATTCTGCGGTGGGACGACGTTGAGAACTGCACCTATAAACTTTCGGCAGGCAGAGAGTGCTTTGACAGGATAGAACAGGATCTGCTGGACGGCAAGCCGTCGGTTATAATGCTCAACAACAGGCACGCTGTGAACGCCATTGCCATGATACAGGACGCAGACTGCCCGAGACGGTTCATCTTGCAGGTATATGACAACAACTACCCCGGCGAGATACGCGAGATCATCGTTGAAAAGATAGTAAACGGCACGTTTGACGAAAGCGGAAAGAACACGGGCATTACCTATTCTTACATAGCGCTTTACGACAGCGAGAACATATCTGTAACGCTTTACGACACGCCGACAAAATAACCCACAAAGCGACAAAAACGCCTTTGCCAAAAGCGGCAGAGGCGTTATAATTTATATGTTGAAAACAGCGTTTTGGGGAAGGCTATATTCACGTAATATTTACTTATTGTTAATACTTTGTTAAAGATATTTTAACTGTGAGTTTACACTTTTTCTGCTCGATTTTCGCTCGCGGTGGGTAGTTTGTAACAGCAAGGGATATGTGGAAAATCATGCTAAATGCCGCTTTCAAACGCGAAAGTGTTGAAAACTTGGTTGAAAACTAGTGAAAATGCGGTCGCGATTGTTGAAAACTCGGTTGAAATCTTGTAAAAGTGCCTGTTTTGCGGCGGTTTTTCAAACTGTTGAAAA
>CANRPG010000127.1 GCA_947632425.1 uncultured Clostridia bacterium
GTCACGCCGCGTTCTATCTCGTTCCACAGCCGCAAAAAGCTTGTGTATTCGCCCAGCAGTGCGGCATTCTGCGTTCTCAGCGTGGCTCTCAGTTCTCCTAAATACTGCCCCACCTCGCGGTAAAGTATCACACTGTATCTTATAGTCGGGTTGTACTTGTATTTCAGCGCAGAAACTGCCGTCAGGTCGCCCTGATCGGTAAGAAACCGAAACTCATCGCTGAACCGCTGCATCTGCCCCAGCATAAGCTCATACAGGTTTTTTATGCGCTGTTCGGGTGTCGTCATCGAAACGTACTGCGCCAGTATCTGGTCAATAAGTCCGCTTCTGCTTTTGCCTTGCAGCTTTGCAATGCGGTCTATCCTGTCTATCACCTCGTCGGTAAGTATAAGACTATACATACTTTTGTTCAAAACTATCGCCGCCTTTGTCTGTAACTTGATAAATTTGTTATATAACTTTTCTTACAAGTTTATGATAACACAGAAACAAGAGTTTGTCAAGAGCTTTTTGAAAATTTTTTTGATATTTTTTCTTGCAAACAAAAAAGACTCATAAATGAGCCTTTTTATTAAGCATATCACTTTTCCACTCTCGGTTTGTCGTACTTGTTTGAAACAAGCGTGCCGTTACACGGGCTGTAGATAAGGTCGCCGGTCACCATATCTATATATATGCAGCGCATCGTCAGACTGCCGGGTTCGTCAAGCGAAAGCCGCCACATCGGTCGGTATTCGTCAGGGTCGGCTTCCTCGTTTTCTTCATCGCTGTCGGGAAAATCAGGCAGGGCGTAAACTATATTTATATCCGTAACAGCATTTGTAAAATACGGCGCAAACTCCACACTTGCGTGGCGCAGAGCAGAATCCAGCGTTATAAATTTGTCCTCAAGCTCGGTCTTTTCTATGCCGCGGTCATATGTGTAGCAGAATATTTGGGTAACAACATCGGGGTGGGTAATTACCACATCTGCATAGGTTACAGCCATTTTTGCGCCGCCCACATCAGAAGTATCAGTCAGGTCAAATTCAACGCCGTCGGCGCACAAAGCAAACCTCACCAAAAACGACTGATGCTCGTCATATTCATTATTCAGAATACACACTATAACAGGCTTTGTTTCGTATTGCTCCGCACACAGTGGCAGCACGCTGCCAAGAGTTTTCTGCGCAAATTCCAAAGCCTGTTTTGCGGTATAGTCTTCTCCTGCCAGATCGCCCACAACGCTCTCCAGTCCGTCATCATCGGCTGTGTATGCTTTTGCAGCATCATCTGCGAGCATTACATCGCCTGCTTCGTTTTGTATAATATCAGGTTCCCATATAAGGCAGCCGCCGCTGTTTTCCAGCTTTATATTGTAATTGTAATTTTCGTTGTCTGATTCTTCCGGGAAATACTGGCAGTCAAAACGTCCGGCACGGTATGTTACAATAGCTATCTTATCCGCATCAGGCTGCTCGCCGTTCATATATTTTGCAGTATCGATGAGCTTTTGTTTCAGCTGTTCTTCCGTTATGTGCTCTACAGAATTATCAACTCTCATAGTGTACAGCTTTTCGGGCGAGGGCAGTGAAACACTTTCGGGCAAGGTCATGTTATCATATGTTTTGCCAAGAGCGTTCGGCGCTTCTGCCAGGACTTCTGCAAGCGTTTTGTATTCAAGCTTGCTCTGCTCTTCTGTCTTGCTCTTCTTATTTATAGCAACGGCAAGAACCACCGCAGTTATAACGGCTGCGATCATTACAAAAACAGCGCAGAGTATTATAACGCGCCGCGTGCGTTTATTTAGTTTTGCCATATTATCGTCCTCTTTCTGCAAAATTTTCCTGAATATATGATACTTCCTTTTATTCTATAAGTCAAGTGTATTTGGCTGTTATTTTGCAGAAAAATGCTTTTTTGTGGCAATTGCACAAAATAAGGAAAATAATTTGTGCACAAAAAACCCCCGGGCTTAAGTGCAGGGCGGTGGTTTTTATTTATGATCTCCTCGTGAAAGATCTATGTGATAGCCTATGCTTTCCATACGTTTGGCAAGGTCTTTAAGGGCATCTGCGCTTTCGCTGCCGGTAGAGATCTTGCCGTCGTAAAGCATATACTTTTTCCTTACCGACATAGGCGAAAGGTTGGGCATTATAACGTTCGCGCCAGCCAGTATGCCGCGCTCTCTGCCCGTGCCGCTTGCCGTGCCAAGAGCCGTTGTGGCAGGTATAAGCGCGTGCGGCAGCATAATTCTTGATAGAGAGAGCAAAAACACAGTCAGGTCAACGTTGCCGCTTTTTTCATTTGCAAACGGCGTGTCTTTGTGCGGTATGAACGGGCCTATTCCCACCATATGCGGCTTAAAAGTACCTAAGTATATCATATCTTCCGCCAAATGCTCAGCCGTCTGAAAAGGCGTGCCTACCATCATTCCCGCGCCCGTCTGGTAGCCAAGCTCTTTAAGCTGTGAGAGGCAGTTCATGCGGTTTTTAAGGCTCATGCTTTCGGGGTGAAGCTTTGAATAGTGCCATTCATTTGCCGTTTCGTGCCGCAGAAGATACCTGTCAGCCCCTGCCTCGCGGTAAGCTTTGTATTCCTCATAACTTTTCTCACCTATCGACAGCGTAACACAGCAGTCGGGATGAAGTTTTTTTATACTGCTGACAATGTCGCAGATCTCGCCGCAGGTGTAGTGAAGATCCTCCCCACCCTGCAAAACAAACGTATGCAAACCAAGCTGACTGCCGTGCTCACAGCACTCCAGAATATCTTCTTTTGTAAGCCTGTAGCGTTCGCATTTAAGATTTGAGCGACGTATACCGCAGTAATAACAATCATTTTTGCAGTAGTTTGAAACTTCGATAAGACCTCTGATATACACCGATCTGCCGTAAATGCTTTGAGCTATGCCGCGCGCCTTTTGTGCTGCATACTGCGCATCTTTTTCGGTATATGAAGATATTAAAGATACAAATTCGTCCTTTTCCAAAAGCTGTTTTTCCAGCTTGTCAAGCAAAGATTTATTGTCCATTTTATTACTCTCCGTAAATGCTGTCAAGCGGCAGAGTTGCAATGCCATTCAAGCTCTCGTCTGCACGCCTGCCTGCAAGATGATCATAATAAGCCTGGCAGCCTATCATAGCGGCATTGTCGCCGCAGTATTTAAGCTCAGGCAGATACAGCTTTATACCGCGCTCGCCGCAAGCCTTTTCCATAGCCGATCTCACGCCGCTGTTAGCAGAAACGCCTCCCACCACCGAAAGCTTTTTAAAACCGTATCTGTCGGCGGCAAGCATGGTTTTCTGCACAAGAATATCGCACACGGTCTTTTGGTAAGATGCCGCAATATCGCACTGTGAAAGCTCCTCGCCGCGCTGCTGTGCGTTATGAACGAGATTTACAACCGCAGTTTTTAGTCCCGAAAAAGAAAAGTCAAACTCTCTGCCTGCCACCTTCGGGTGAGGGAAAGAAAACGCTGTCGAGTCGCCTTTTTTTGCAGCTTCGTCAATATACTTTCCGCCGGGGTACTCAAAACCTATCATTCGCGCCGCCTTGTCAAGTGCCTCACCTGCCGCATCGTCGCGAGTTCTGCCCAGAACGGTGAACTTTGTGTAGTCCTCAACATGAACAATGTTCGTATTGCCGCCGCTTATTACAAGGCAAAGGTAGGGCGGCTTCAGATCGCTGTGAGAGATATAATTCGCCGCTATGTGCCCTGCTATGTGGTGCACAGGTATAAGCGGTTTGCCTGCCGCCATTGCAAGACCCTTTGCAAAACTTATGCCGACAAGCAGCGCCCCGATAAGCCCAGGTGCATATGTTACAGCAACCGCATCAGTGTCATTAAGTGTACAGTTCGCATCTTCAAGAGCTTTTTGCGCCACTGCATAAATGCTCTCACTGTGCATGCGCGAGGCTATCTCCGGCACAACGCCCCCATACAGCCTGTGCGCATCTATCTGCGTTGCCACAACGTTTGACAGTACCCTTGTACCGTCCTCTACCACCGCGCACGCGGTCTCGTCGCAAGAGCTTTCTATTGCAAGTATCTTCATTTTATCACTACCCGTTTTAAGTATTTTGTCATAAGGTCGGCATCTTCTGTTGGCTTCTCGTAAAAGCCTCTGCGCGTGCCTACTTTTATATATCCCATGCTTTTATAGAGGCTTATCGCCGCTTCGTTGCTCTGCCGCACCTCGAGAGTTATAAACTCCGCCTCGTCGGTCGCACTGTTTTCAAGAGCCTGCATAAGCGCCCTGCCTATGCCCTTTCTGCGGTAAGCAGCCTTTACGCCGACGTTGTTTATATAGCACTCGCCCATGATCTCGCGCATATCCGCAAAGCCGACTACCTCTCCGCCTGCCTGCGCTACCAGAATAGTCGCGCTTTTGTTTTCCAGCTCGTCCGCAAAAGCCTGCTCGCTCCACGGCTGCGTGAAAAGCTCTTTTTCTATGGCTGCGACCTGAGGTATGTCATCTACCGTCATTTTTCTTACTACAAACTCACTCATCGCTATTCTCCAGCAACGCGGCGTATATCTCGCTTTTTGAAAAGCCGCTTGTTTTTGCGGTATGTTTAGCCGCATCTGCCTTTTTCATGCCTTTGTCTACAAGCGCTTTCGCCTGCGCTATTGCATCATCCAGCGTTTCGGCTGCCACCCTTTCTTTGCAGCCTTCTATTATAAGAACATACTCGCCTTTCGGCAGTTCGTTTTCGTAACGCTTGACCGCCTGAGCTATCGTAGTTCTTATCACCTGTTCGTGAATTTTCGTAAGCTCACGGCAAAGAGAAATTTTCCTGTCGCCGAAATATTTCAGCATATCGTCAAGTGTAGCCCTCAGCTTGTGCGGCGCTTCGTAAAAAATAAGCGTGTCGGGAATGTTCGCGGCGTTTTCAAGCTGTTCAAACCGCGAGGGTCTGTTCATCGACAAAAAACCCTGAAACGAAAACCGCGAGGTGTCAAGTCCGCTTATCGCAAGCGCAGAAATTGCCGCGCTCGGGCCGGGCACTACCACTACTTCAATGCCCATATCAGCGCAGTATCTCACCATTTCTTCGCCCGGGTCTGATATGCACGGCATACCTGCATCGGTGACAAGTGCGCAGTTCTCGCCTGCCATTATCCTGTTCGCGACCGCCTCGCAGCTGGGCTTTTTGTTGTGCTCGTGGTGGCTGACCAGTGGCTTTTTTATCTCAAGATAATTTAAAAGTTTCGCAGTAACTCTCGTGTCCTCGGCGCACACAAAGTCGACCGCTTTCAGCGTTTCCACCGCGCGGTATGTAATGTCGCCAAGGTTGCCTATCGGCGTACCAACTATATAAAGCTTTGCCTTTTCGCTTTCCATGTTTACCGCCTTTCTCCCCTTTTTATTACCTCTGCCGCTATCTGCTCCAGCTTTGAATATTCGTCCAGCACAGAACAGCTTGCGCGTATCTTAGCGCTGTCGGGCAGCCCCTTTACATACCATATAACGTGCTTTCTCGCCTCGCGCATACCATGCTCCTCGCCGAGGGTATCGCACAGCATTTTCGCGTGCCTGAGCATGACCCTCATGCGTTCTTCAAGAGGCGGCTCGGGCAAAATTTCACCCGTTTCAAAATAATGCTCCACCTGCTCAAACACCCACGGTCTGCCGTAAGATGCCCTGCCTATCATGACAAGGTCGCAGCCCGTTTCACTGTACATTCTTTCGCAGTCAAGCGCGGTTTTAACATCGCCGTTGCCTATCACGGGTATCTTCACATTTTTCTTGACCTGCTTTATAATGCCCCAGTCAGCCTCGCCGCTGTAAAACTGCTTTCGCGTTCTGCCGTGCACCGCAACAGCCTTTACGCCTGCCGCTTCAAGCCCCTGCGCTATATATACGGCGTTTATGTTTTCCTCGTCCCAGCCTGCGCGAATTTTAGCGGTAACGGGGCAAGATGCGTTTTCAACAGCCGCTTTTGCAATTGCGAAGGCGGTTTCGGGCGTTTTCATAAGCGCGCTGCCGCCGCCGTTGTTTACCACCTTAGGCACGGGGCAGCCCATGTTTATATCT
>CANRPG010000128.1 GCA_947632425.1 uncultured Clostridia bacterium
ACCCCTTGACAACCGTCCTTTAATATGTTAAAATAATAAAAGACCGAAAAAGGTCGAATTTTGCGTTTAAGGGGGGCGGTATGATGAGAAAGAAAACATATATAGGATATGGTCTCATGCTCGTCGGCATCGCAGTATTCACGGTGTATGTATTCAACACGATGCATAAGGATCCCGAACTGAAAGGCGTTGTTACAACTACCACGACACAAATCGAAACGCAAGTTACCACAAAATATGATAATACCGAAGATAAAACCACTTCTTTGGTTTCGCCTGTAACTACCGTGCCTACCGATGAACCGGAAGTTACTACGACCGCGCCGCAGTTTCCTATGGACATAAATTATGCGACAAAGGAAGCGCTGCTTTTCGTGCCGAACATAGGCGAAAAAACTGCGGAAAGCATACTTTCATTTATTCGCGAAAAGGGCGTAATTTCGGACATGGATATGCTGCTTGAGATAAACGGCATAGGTGAAGCGAAGCTCAATGACCTGAAGCGATATTTTTATGTTTCGGACGTTTTTACGGTAACAACGACTACAACCACCACTACTGCTGCAAGCAAAACGACTACTACCCCAAAACAAACAACGACAGTTTCAAAAACTACCGCGCCGAAAGAAACGAAGCCGCCCAAAACAACAACGGTGACTACTACAACGCCTGCTCCCGTGCGGACGAAAGTGAACATAAACACTGCAAGCGCAGAGGAACTGATGGCTTGCCTGCTTATAGACCTCGCGCAGGCGGAAGAGATAGTCTCTCTGCGCGAAGAAATAGGCGGCTACACCAACCCTCTTGAGATACTTTACTGCGAGAGCATCTCGGACAGTTTGTATGCTGAGATAGATGAGTTTCTTGAAACATAAAAACATAAGCACAAAAATGCCTTACCCGCATTTTTACGGATAAGGCTTTTTTTATTTGCTCTTTTTAGTGATACGGCTGCTATGCCTGCGCATCAACCATAAGAAACAAGCTTCAGATAGTTGTTCAGTGTCGTGCCGCTTATCTCATACACCGCCTGTGCGCCGCTGTCTTTATCGAATATGTATTGTTGTACAGACGGGTTGCTGTATCCTGCGGCGACGTATACGTGCAAACGCACCTGCGAGCCGTTTGGAATGTTGGAGTCCTTTGCAAGGTCGACCGAACGCTCGGCATACTGCAAAATATCGCGGTATCCGGCGGTATACCAGCTTTTCCATTCTCCTGCAAAGCTGATGTTGCCCTGTCCGTCGCTATGGCGTTCGCGGTATTCTATTACTATCTGCGCTACAAAAGCACCATCGTTTTGAAGTTTCAAGTAACGTAATGTATTCATATTCTGCCTCCTATCACATAAGTGTCAGCGCGTACTGATACAGGCTGTCAAATTCCTTGTCAAACAGCGGCGAGCCGGAATAGAGGATCTCTTTGCCTGATACTGAAACGTAGGCGTTCAGTCCTACAGCCGTTATGTTGTCGTCAAGCACCCACGCGCCGCCCGAAGCGCCTGCGCCCATCTTGCTGCCGAACATCGCCCAGTGCCCATATATCGGAACGACAAGCCCTTTGACGAACATCATCTGTGCGCCGTCAAAGTATGCGGTCGGGTAGCCCATTGAAGTTATCTGTTTATCGCGTATCTGCGTATCGGTCGTATATCTGAGTGGTGTAGCAACTTTTGAAGGCTTGTCCAGAATTGCAATAGCATAGTCATACTTTTCGTTCTTAGTCAGATACCAATTCTCACGCAGCGCCACGGTCTTGAACGTGAAATCTTCAGAGGAAAGCTCTCCCGTGTAGTCAAGTTCAAAGACATAATTTTCTCCGATACTGCCTGAATCTTTATCTTGTATGCAGTGGGCAGCGGTCAGGAGCATATTGTTCTTCATAAAAATATTGCCGCTTGCTACGAAGTCTTTGCCGTTCATAGAGTAGAACAGCTTACCGCCTGTGGTGAACGGCATTTCGGCAAGGTCAGCTTCTTTTGGGTCTGTAGGTGGCGGTGGCGGAGGGGCATTGTCTGCGCTTGGCATTACCTGTGAAATGGGTGCGCCGCCTATGACGGGAGTTGCCGCTTTCTTTCGCTGTGGTGTCCAGTATTCACGAATGTCATGAGGCGAATTGTCAATGTTGCTAAGCTGCATAGGCATAAACTTTCCGCCGTTTGGAATATTGTTCATCTGCTCTCCTCCTTCGTTACAGCAGTGTCAAAACGTAGTTATACAGCTTGTCAAATTCTGCATCGAATTTCGGAGAACCCAAATATGCTCCGCCTTTCGCGGTAGTTCCGCCAAAAGAATTAAGTCCGACGACCGTTTCGCCGTCCTCTAATACCCATGCGCCGCCCGAAGCTCCGTTTGAAAGCCTGCCGCCGCGTATTATCCAAGAATCGGCTCTTTCGCTGACAGTGCCGGTTATGTACATCATCTGTGCGCCGTCGAATATATCCGTGGGGTAGCCTGATGCAGTCACGGTTTTGCCGACTAAGTTTTCTTTACGGTATTGCAGGGGCTTTTCGACTGTGGAATCGCGGTTCAGAATGGCGATTGCATAGTCCCACTTGTTATCTTTTTCGGTATACCAATTCTCTTTGAGCGCAACGGTGCGGAACGTGAAATCTTCCGTGGACAACTCGCCTGTATAGCAGCGCTCAAACACGAAATTTTCGGCAAGATGACCTGTGTTGTCGTCCTGCACACAATGAGCAGCGGTAAGCAGCAGATTATTTTTCATAAATATATTTCCGCTTGCGACGTAGTCAATACCGTCAAGGGTGAAGAACAGTTTTCCGCCCGTGATAAATGGCATTTTGCTCATATCTGCCTGCTGAGGGTCTGTAGTGGGAGCAGCATTTGCAGCATCAGGAGGGGTGTCAGGCTCGTCCGCAACATTTGCTCCCATGTTGGCTCTGTGCGCAGGGATAGCAGCATTCTTTCGCTGCGGTGTCCAGTAAGCTCGAACGTCCTGCGGTGATTTGTCAAGAGTCTGGCGCTGAAAGGTGAGAAAATCGCTGTTGCCTGTTGTTACAGCCATTGCAAGCCCTCCTTTGGAATGATTTTTCAGTCTTTTTTCTTATTTTAACATTTTAAAGGGCGGTTGTCAAGGGGAAGATACAAAAATACAACAATTGAAATTTCGAGGATCGATAACGTGTCTCCAGCTTATTTTCGCTCAGTCTATCACTGAGAACAATTTATTTGCGGTTTTTAACCATTAAATTTCTCTCCTGATTTGATCATTTTCCTTTTACAGGCTTTGATAAACAATATAACTTTCATTGGCAAATACCTCATCGCAAAATATTTGAATTTTTCCTTCACACCGGATATTTCAGACAGCCTTGTTCTTTCTCCCGTAAATTTATCCATTAAAGCAAACGTTGCAGTAGTTCTGAATACAGGCTTTTCAAGGAATTCTCGCAAACACTTCTCCAAACCTATTTTCGGCGATACAAATTCAAATTCGCCCACAGCTTGCAAAAATTTTGTATTATCAAATCTGCGATCAAAAAGTCTGTCATAGATCACCTGATACTTATTGCCCATAGCATCATATATCGGTTTGGGGTCATCTGCGTATTTTATTTTGATATTCTTTCCTGTCACTTCATTAAAAACTCTCTTATAGATCGAAAGAACATCTTCCCACTTGATTGCCTTATCGGTCGTTATGTGAAAAGCCTCTCCCATAGCTTTTTCATTGCCGATCAGCTTTGATATCCCCATAGCTACATCTGCTCCGAGTGTCATGGTCGTATATTTTTCCGCGATCGCTTTTGGAAATACGATCGTTTTGTCGTGCAAAGCGCGATAGAGCCATAATTCCTTTTCGTATACTCCCAATTGCAACCGCTGATCACTGTAAGTTATGTACGGGCGGATTATCGTCCAGTTGGTTTTTCCTGATCTGCGCAGCATATTTTCCTGCCGTGCTTTTGTGAGGGCATACTCATCTGTTTTGAGATATTCGCTGTCTGTAGTTGCATCTAAAAGCCGCGGAGAATCCTCGGTGATAGGTGTTTCGGAGTCAGCATAAACACGGCTTGAGCTCAGAAAAACATACTGATTTGTCGAGCCAAGAAGCAGATCGCGCCTTGCCTTGAATTCTTTTGTATTGTAGACCATAAAATCCACTATCGAATCGTATTTTTCAATCAGAACAGATTTTAGAAAAGCAGTATCATGCGCGTCGCATTTGATATACTTCACATTGTCAAACTCTGACTTTCTTTCAGAGCGGCTGGTGACTGTGACATCTTCACCGTGCTTCGCAAGAATTTTCACCAAATCGACGCCCATTGCGCCCGTTCCGCCTAAGACAAGTATTTTCATATCGGTTTCCTTTCTTTGTCATGAAAGAAAACCGCATACGTTTATCCGTGAAGCGTAATTGTTCCGCTGCCTCCTGTCATATAGAACGTGTCTCCTACAATCATGTTGCCCATATCGCTGACCATAAACGTTGCAAGCGAGGCAATTTCAGATGGCATTGCAAAGCGTTTTGCCGGACAGTACGCGTTATATATACTGTCTCCGTCATTCTTGCCAAGCATAGGTGTAGCAGTCGGCCCAGGAGCTATCGCATTGACTACGATACCATAGGGCAAAAGCTTGTCCGCTGCGCCAAGAGTAAAACCTCTGACTGCCCATTTTGACATTTGATAAGGTGTCCACGCAGGGCGAAGCGCCGAAGATGAGGTCACGTTCAGAATATGTCCCTTGATTCGGTTTTCTATCATGTATTTTGCAACTGCCTGAGACATAAAAAACGTGCCTTTTGCGTTGATATCCATTATGTTGTCATACTCTTGCTCCGACATATCCAAAAAGTCGGACTTGCTGACTACTCCTGCGGAATTTACAAGAATATCTATCCTTTGTTCAGGAAACATCGCAGCGGCGGTTTTGATCTTCTCAGACATTGTTTTTACGTCCTTAACGTTAATAACTATGTATGAGAGATTTACCCCCCCGGCGAGTTTTTCACAGCATGAGCGAAGTTTTTCTTCGTTTGTTCCTGCGATTATCACTTTAGCACCACTTTTAAGAAAGCTTTCAGCTATGGCAAACCCTATTCCGCTGCTTCCGCCCGTAATCAGCGCAACTTTACCTTTAAGAAGTTTTGAAGCGTTGATAGGATTGGGAATGGGAATTTTCTTTTCTTCTTTGAAAATCATTATCATATTTCTGATAATTTTCTTTGCCGTTTTAAACATAATTTTTTCCTTTCATCAGTTCTTTTTGAGATCGAGTATATTTTTAATAACACTTAGTATCTTCTTATGAAATATAGCTATTACCATAAGCATAATTCCTAGCATAGAATATCGTATGATAATATGATTGTAGCTTGCCATAAATGCAAAGCCAAACAAGAAAAACACAGCTGTAATTCCACCATATATTTTCAGGCTGTACGGCTGCTCATTATTCAGCCTCTCACGGCAGATCTTACGCATAAAATACATATGGAATGCTGCATAGACCATGTAGCAAACAAGCGTTGTATAACCTGCTGCATAGTAGCCGAATAATTTTATAAATATAAAATTCAGCGCGATATTCAATACTGCTCCTGCGCTTGTGGCAGCAGCTATGAGCTTTGTTTTTTCATAATAAAATTCAAAAACCGCAAAGAATGTATATGAAAACGTAAAATACACACTCATTGCAACGGGCGGTATCACCCAAATGGCATCGTAATATTCCGGCGGAGCGAAAATCTTTACTGCCTCGGGTGCGAGCGCAATAAGCAGCAGATTTACACCGGCTATGCCGATAAAAGCAGGGTATGCTACTTTTGATATCCCATTGATTTTTTTGTCGTTTATCCTTTTATAAAGCCAGGGCTCAACGGTTTGAAGCAATGCTGTATTAAACAATGTCATTATCTGCGATATAGAATATGCAAGTCCATATATTCCTGCTGATGATTCGTTCACCATCTTACCGATCATTATCCTGTCTGCGCTGTTTAAAACAGTCATAGAAAG
>CANRPG010000129.1 GCA_947632425.1 uncultured Clostridia bacterium
GCGCGCGCTCCACTCCCTACCCTAAGGTTTTCCCCTCGAGCTCCTCATTCCTTACCCACACCTACGACCACGCGCTGAGCCTTGGTGGAATGTCGCGACCTCTTCGCTCGGAACTTCGTGCCTTTGTGGAGGAGGCTAAATAGCGAAATACGCATAGGTTTTGTTTGTAAGGAAACGGAGGTCAGTAGTGCGGGGAATTGATTTGAAACGTAATGCGGAATATCCGCAGTACAGACAAGTCCAAATTTCTTGCCTCTTGCCTCTATCTAAACCGCAGAAATAATAGATTTGCGCAAACGTTTGAAAAACATTTCTAACCTCTAACTTCTAAAATCTAACCGTATATAGCGCAGAAATTTATAATAAAAACACTTTAGTATAAAAGGTAATAAATTTTAATATCTAATAGGAGTTGATCATATGAAAAGCAAAAGGATAATTGCCGCTTTGCTTGCCATGATGCTTTCTGTAACGGCTATGACAGCCTGCGGCGGCTCGGACAGCTCAAACGGCTCACTGGCAAACAGCAGCACTGTGCAAAGTGCCGACGGCAGCGATGCGCAAAGTGCGGACGAAAGCGATCCCAAAAACGAACAGACAGGAGATAGTGATATGGAAGGGCTGACCGCCATAAACGACACCACCGCCAAGCGCGTGGGAAGAACGTACATAGGAGACGACAACACACTGTGGCTGGCGCTTTCAGGCTCGGGCGCGGAGTTTACATACACCGGCAAAAAGCTGGAGCTTACCATAAAAGGCGACAACGTTGCTAAGGCAGGCAACGACGGCAACAATGCGAGGGTAGCGGTATATGTGAACGGCGAAAGAACTTCCGACGTTATGATAGACGCTCCCGAAGTAAAGATAACAGCGTTTGAGAGCGCAGAGGCGCAGACGGTCGATATACAGGTTATAAAGCTCAGCGAGTGCGCAATGTCTTGCTGCGGAATAATGCCCGTAAAACTGGGCGACGGCGAGAGCCTTACACCGGTTGCGGCAAAAGAGCGCAAGATAGAGTTCATAGGCGACTCGATAACCTGCGGCTACGGCGTTGACGACGAGGTAAAGGAACATTCTTTCCAGACCAAGACGGAGGACGTTACAAAGGCTTACGCATACAAGACCGCCAAGGCTTTAGATGCCGACTACAGCATGTTCTCGGTAAGCGGCTACGGAATAATTTCGGGCTACACCACTGGCAAAGAACCCGTTACGGCGCAGACCATACCGCAGTATTACGGCTCTCTCGGCTTTTCATACGGCTCGTTCGACGGCAAGACACCGCAGTCGCTGGACTGGGATTTTGAAAGCTTCAAGCCGCAGGTGGTAGTTATAAACCTCGGCACGAACGACGCTTCATACACCAAGAGCAACAAGGAAGGCAAGGAGCAGTACAAGCAGGGCTACATAGATTTCCTCAAACAGGTGAGGGAGAAGAACCCCGATGCCGAGATATTCTGCACGCTGGGAATTATGGACAACACCCTTGTAAAGACGATGGCAGAGGCTATGAAAGACTACATGGACGAAACGGGAGATACGAAAGTTCATGCGGTGCAGTATGATCTTCAGGACGGCAACAACGACGGCTATGCGGCTGACTGGCACCCGACCGAGGCTACCCACGAAAAGGCAAGTGCGAAGCTTACCGAAGAAATAAAGAAAGTTATGAACTGGTGAGATCATGAGTAAGATAAAGAAATTGATTTTGTTTGCGCTTGTGGGCGGAATGTTTTCTTTGACGGCTTGCGGTGCAGGCGACAGCAGTGCTGACACCACGCCTACGGAAAGCACAGCCGAAAATACAACATCTGCGGAAAGCGCGGCGGAAACTACAACGCCAACAGCTACCGAAGCGGAAGAGGTGACAACTACGCAGTTCACATATACTACAGAGCAGTGGAAAGAACCCGAAGAATACGGCAAGGTGATAGCCCTTACCTTTGACGATGGTCCGAACACCACCACCACGAACGAAGTGCTTGACGTACTGAAAGAGTTTGACGTAAAGGGCACGTTCTTTGTTATCGGCAACAACATAAACGCTGATACCGTGCCGGTAATGCAAAGGGCGGTATCGCAGGGGTGCGAGATAGGTTCTCATTCGATGACTCACGACTATATGAACAGCATGACCGAAGAAGAGATAACCGCCGACACCGAGCAGGTAAATCAGCTTATCAAAGATGCAATAGGCACAGAGCCGAAGTTTTTCCGTCCGCCGTATATTGCCACCAGCGGCAGAATGTACAGAATGATAAATATGATGTTCATTGCAGGCTTCGGCTGCGACGACTGGGATCCTGCTGTCGATGTTGAAACGAGAGTTAACAAAACTCTTGAGCAGTGCTGCGACGGCGCTATAATACTTCTGCACGATGCGCAGGGCAACAGCCAGACTGTGGAAGCTCTGCGGCAGATAATACCCGAGCTTCAAAAGCAGGGCTATGAATTTGTCACAGTTTCCGAGCTTTTCCACGCAAAGGGCATACAGTATGTACCGGGCGTTAAGATCACATTTTCAAAAGTACCGCAGTGATGCATTTATAAAAGATCATACCCCTTACGGTTTTTGACCGCGAGGGGTATTTGTGTGTATTTCAGCGTTTGTACTTTCTGAGCGATATTGAAAACGCAAGGCAGGTGAGCACGCCCACTATGCCAAGGGCGAAGAACAGCAATGCCGCGCCGCTGCCCAAGCCACTGCCGAATATTTTGCATAGAAATTTCAGCTGCTGCGCCATTAGCGGCTCAAACACTTTGTCGGTCATAAAGCCGCCGAGCAGGAGCCCCAGCGGAATTGTGAAAAACTGCATGGTGTTGCGGCAGGCGAACACTCTTCCCTGCATATCGGCAGGTATATCGCTGCGGAAAATAACATCCATGTTGGCATTCATTATCGGTATGACCACCCAGCCGAGCACCGAGCCTATGCACCATATCACGGGGGTTTTGCCAAGCGCGAGAAAGAAGTTTTCGGTACTCATCGAGATGAAAAGAGTTGCCAGAATTGCTTTAACTCTGTTTTTCGGCGGCGGAAGAAACGTTACTAAAACGCTTCCCAGAAGCGCCGCTGCCCCTGCACAGGCGTTTACTATGCCCAGCACTGTTTCGCTGCTTTTGGGTATTACCAAGGCAGGCAGAGCGGCATCGTAAGCCGAGGCGGTAAGGTTTATGCAGGAGAGAAAAAGTATCAGCTGCATGATAAGAGGACTGTTTTTCAGCCATTTTAAGCCCTCGCGCACGGAGGTTAGAAAACTACTCTCGCCTTTGCCGCGGCAGTCGGGTATTTTTATAAACAGCCAAAGTGTCAGAAACGCCAGCGCGAAAGTTGCAAGGTCTACCGCAATAACGCAGTCTATCCCTGCAAATGAGAAAAGCGCGGTGGCGATAACTGGCGTAAGTATTGAATTGAGTGACTGCGAAAACGACCGCAGACCGCTTGTTTTCTGGTAGTATTCCTGCGGAACTAAAAGCGTTGCGGCGACCTCGCTTGCAGGCTGCTGCACGGTGTTCATAAGCCCGTTTACGGCGTTTATGATGTACAAGTGCCACGGCTGCAAGCTGCCCGTTTTTATAAGTATCAGCACCGCAAAAGTGCTTGCCGCCGCGAACAGATCGCACAGCAGCATGGTTTTCTTTTTGTCCCACCTATCGCTCAAAGCGCCTGCGAAAATGCTCATAATAACATACGGCGCGTATGAACACACCGAAAGAAGTGCGGTTTTCAGCGCACTGCCGCTATTAAGGTACAGCCACAGCACAAGCGCGTAACCCGTCATGCCGCTGCCCAGCGCCGACAGCGACTGTGTTGCCCAGAGAAGTAAATATGCTTTTATGTTTTTGTTTTTCATGATGACTTTGCTCCTTTAAAATATTTTGGTATGTAAAAAAGCAAAGCCCGAGGACTAATATCCTCCATGCGGCGTCCTCAGACCTTGCATGGAGCTGAAACATTGATTAGCAGCATAATATCACTTCCTTTGCATGATAGATCAGAACTTATGTATCTATTCTTATCATTTTAGTGATAGTTTTATTTCGATACACCAGATCTTCTCTTGAAGTAAAACCTATCTTTTCCCAAAAGGCATTACCGTCTGAATTTTTATTAAACACGACCAAAGCCGCCTTGTTGATACCTGACGATTTTAACGCTTCCATAGCGGCATTTACCAATTTTGTGGCAATTCCTTGATTTCTATGATCGGGATCTACTGCTGTATGGTAGATATAACCTCTTCTTCCGTCATTGCCGACAATAATTGCACCAACTATTCTTTGTCCATTTTCTGCAACAAAACAAGTTTCGGGATTTCTGTTTAAGAATCTTTCTATTCCCTCTTTTGAATCGTCTAAATTGTTTAATCCCATTCCGGCACATGACATCCATAATTGATATATCTGCTCATAATCTGATATATTCATTACCCTGATCTTCATATTTCTGATAGTCCTTTCGTCAGATATCAATTTATATTATTGTACCACAAACAGGCGCGGTTTGTAAAGTGGGGTCTGTACAAAAGAAAAAAGTTATGGTATAATGATTTATATATTATGTATTTTTTGATCAAGGAGGACGGCTATGGAACACGATATTGAAAAGCTGCGGCAGGCGCAAAGTGTTATGGTGTATCTGGCAAACGGCATTGACCCTGTTTCTTGTGAGGACGCAACCGCCGAAACGCTGAAAAATGATGAGGTGATATCCTGCCTGAAACTTGCTGCTGATATTTTTGGCGATATGGCAGAAAAGTCAGAAAAGAACGCCGAACGCCACAAGCGCAAGGGCAGTTTTTTCATTACCGAAAAACAGCGCGCACTGCTGACTGTTTATCCGGAAGACAAGAAAATAAGCGAAATAGCGAAAGA
Source organism: uncultured Clostridia bacterium (assembly GCA_947632425.1). GTDB lineage: Bacteria > Bacillota > Clostridia > Oscillospirales > Ruminococcaceae > UBA7477. The sequence continues at coordinate 4,879 of CANRPG010000129.1, forward strand.
AATAAATCGTGTTACGAAAGAGAACGAAGCAAGAGGGCTGTCCCCGGTCTGCATAAATGACTGGCTGGAGGCAGAGGGGTATCTTTGCAGAAGCGATCTGAAAGGTCGTATACCGACGGACAAGGGCAAACAGCTTGGCATTACTTATGAATATCAGGTGAAAGACGACGGCGAAGAATACTATTTGTGTTCGTATAACCGGCAGGCGCAGAAGTTTATTTATGAGCACATAGATGATGTGGTAAATTTCAGGAACGAGGCGTGTTTCGGCGATGACAAGATAGGTATGGAAGATCTTCCGCCGCAGCTTTCTGTCATGGAATTTATACAGCAAAATCACGGCAAATGTATTATAATGTCGGTAGGCAGCTGCGATAAATTTTCCTCGACAGGCAGCTTTATCGCACTTATGCTGTATAACGGAAAGAGCAAAGTTATAAACAAAACTGGCATTTCGGCAGCTTCAGCAAGGGAGAGCACAATTGCAGGCATTCTTGAAGCGGCAACGGCTATAAGATCTGCAGCTGATGTTGTGATACTTGCTTCTTCAAACCTGATACCCGAAAGGCATGGCAGCAGGAAAAGCGACCGCTGGAGGGAAATATACAGCGTGCTCAGCGAAAAGGGTTGCAGCGCAAAATTTGTTGTTTGCAACGGAAAAAGCAGCGAGATACGAGAAATTGTAAAGTCATACATCTGACAGCCGTGCTGTACAAAACCAAAAAATTGTGCTACAATATAAGCATGGTGATATTTGCATGAAGAAGATCGAAAACATATACATCGGCAGCGTTATAATAAAAAAGACTGCCGCGCTTGCACCCATGGCTTCGGTGGCTGACACGGTGTACAGAACGCTTTGCAAGGAGTACGGCGCGAGCTATCTGGTAAGCGAAATGGTATCTGCAAAGGGTATGTGCTACGGCGACAGAAAGACCGACGAGCTTTGCACTATAACGCACTCTGAGCGACCTATGGCG
>CANRPG010000130.1 GCA_947632425.1 uncultured Clostridia bacterium
AGAACATGAACATAATTATGGCTATGCAGTCGGGCGGCGATGATTTTATCGCAAAGCCCGTTGACAGCAATGTTCTCATAACCAAAATACAGGCTATTTTGCGCAGGGCATACGATATGAGCCTCTCCCCTGCCCTTGAATACGGCGGTGTTTCGCTTTTTATAAACGACGGCACTGTGGCTTACGGCGGCAAGCGCGCGGAGCTTACCAAAAACGAGTTTCGCATATTGCAGACACTGATGGAGCACAAAGGGAAGATAGTCAGCCGTGAAACGCTTATGGAGCGGCTGTGGCAGATGGATCACTACGTTGAGGAGAACACACTTACCGTGAACGTTGCGCGGCTGAGAAAAAAGCTCTCCGACCTTGGCGTTGACGACTTTATAAAAACGCGCGTGGGCAGCGGATATATTATAGGGGGCGCTGAAACATGACGAGGCTTCTGGCTAATTATATAAAGCAATACCGCCTGCTGCTGTGGCTGCTTGTGCTTTTCACCGCGGTGTTTTATGCTGTACTTTCAGCCTACGGCTTGCCTGCGGAGGCTGCTGTGTACTCGGCTTTGCTATGCTTAGCAGCTGCGGCGGCTGTAATAACTGTACATTTTATTACCTATAAAAAACGGTACGACATACTATCCCGCGCGGCGGAGGATATAAGCTTTATGAACGCTATGCCTGACGGCACTTTTGAAAATATATCTCCCACAGAAGAAAAATACATAGAGATCATCGAAAAACTTACAGAAAAAACAAGCGATATGCAAAGTGAAATGCGCAGGCTGCAAACCGACAGCGAGGACTTTTACACGGCTTGGGCGCATCAGATAAAAACGCCGATAGCCGTTATGAAAATGACTTTGGAGCAATACGACACAAAACAGAGCCGCGAGCTGCTTATGCAGCTTTTCCGCATTGAGCAGTACACCGAAATGGCGCTTTATCAAAGCAGGCTGGGCGGCAGCGATCTGAGCATAGAAAAAACGCCGCTTGACGGTGTTATTCGCGCCTGTGTAAGAAAGTATGCGCCGCAGTTTATTTCAAAGAAGATACGCCTTGTTTACAGCGGCAGTGAAAGCACCGCCATAACCGACCGCAAGTGGCTGGGGTTTATTATTGAGCAGCTGCTTTCAAACGCTGTCAAGTACACCGAAGAAGGCAGCGTTACAGTTACCGCAGAGGGCGAAAAGATAACCATTGAGGACACAGGCATAGGCATATCTGCAAGCGACCTGCCGCGCATATTTGAAAAGGGCTACACGGGTCAGGCAGGCAGAGAGGAGGGCAGCAAGGCAACGGGGTTGGGGCTGTATCTTGCCAGAAAAGCTGCCGACAAGCTCTCGCACAAGCTGTATGCGCAGTCGCAGCAGGGCAAAGGCAGCATATTTACTATAGACTTGCATACTGAAGAAACAGAGTTTGAATAAAGCAGTGGAGAGTCAAGCACAAGTCGCCTCACGCAGATGATTTTATGTACTGATAACAATCGCAAAGAAAAATAAAATAGCCGATTAAAAAGTTTTCGCCGTGAGGTGCGCAGCAGTTTTTACAGAGCAGATTTTCGTCAAGACTAGGCGGCAGGTCGCAGGCATACTGGCGTATGTCAAGACCTGACAACGACGTATTGGCGGAAAGATGCCTGCAAAAACCGACTTGGGTTTGGCTCTCCACTGCTTCATCTTACAAAAATGTCACACCATTGTCACCCGAATAGATTTTCAAGCGGCTGAAAGTGTGATATAATTTTTGTCAGAAAGCAAATTGGGAGGTCATAAAAATGGCGATACTTGAAGTACAGGGCGTTGAAAAAATATACTCGCCGCGGTTTGGCGGCAACAAGATACGCGCCCTGAACAACGTAAGTTTTACTGTAGAGCAGGGCGAATATGTTGCGGTAATGGGCGAATCGGGCTCGGGCAAGACAACGCTGCTAAACATCTTGGCGGCGCTTGACAAGCCTACCAGCGGTGAAGTATACCTTGACGGCATACAGCTGACAAAGGTCAAGGAAAAGGAAATTTCGGCGTTTCGTCGGGATAATCTGGGGTTTGTGTTTCAAGATTTTAATCTCTTGGACACATTCTCGCTCAGGGATAATATCTACCTGCCGCTGGTGCTTCTGGGGCTTGACCACCGCGAGATGAAAGAGAGGCTTTCACCCATAGCCAAAATGCTCGGGATAAGCGATATTCTTGAAAAATTCCCTTACGAGGTATCGGGCGGACAGAAACAGCGCGCGGCGGTGGCAAGGGCTATAATAACACAGCCGAAAATACTGCTGGCAGACGAGCCGACAGGAGCTCTCGATTCGCGCTCGACAGACAGCCTTTTGCACATATTTTCGCTAATAAATGCAAACGGGCAGACGATAGTCATGGTAACGCACTCGGTAAAGGCTGCCAGCCATGCAAAGCGCGTGCTTTTCATCAAAGACGGCGAGGTGTTCCACCAGCTGTATCGCGGAGAGATGACGAGAGAGGAATATTACAGAAAGATCTCCGAGGCGCTTACGCTGATAATGTCGGGCGGTGAAGAGCTATGAACGGTAAAAATCCCACCAAAAAAGGCTTGTATGCGCGCCTTGCCGCCGACAACATACGCAAAAACTCGCAGCTTTATATCCCCTACCTCATAACCTGCTGCCTTACCGCTGCAATGCTGTATATCATCACGTCGCTTTCGCGCAACAAAGGTCTTATAGGTATGCAGGGCGACTACGCGCTTTTGGAGATACTGAGGGTAGGCAGCATAATAACGCGGATATTCGCATTTATTTTTCTTTTCTACACAAACAGTTTTATATCAAAAAAGCGCAAGAAAGAGTTCGGGCTGCTCAATATCCTCGGCATGGAAAAACGCCACATAGCAAGGGTGCTTTTTATGGAAACGCTTTACAGCGCGGTAATAAGCCTTGTGCTTGGCTTCGGCTTTGGCATACTGCTTGACAAGCTGCTTTTCATGCTGCTTAGAAAAATGCTCGGCGGCAGCGTAAAGCTGGGCTTCTATATCTCGCGCTACTCGCTTGCGGTAACTGCGATATTTATGCTGATAACATTTCTGCTGATATTTTTAAACTCACTGCGGCAGATGCACTTTGCACAGCCTGCGGAGCTTATGCGCGGTTCACAGGTAGGCGAAAAAGAGCCAAAAGCAAAGTGGCTGATGGCGCTTCTGGGCGCGGTGCTGCTCGGCATAGGCTACTACATCTCGATAGTTACCAAAAGCCCGTTAAAGGCAATATCGCTGTTTTTCATAGCGGTGCTGTGCGTTATTATAGGTACATATCTGCTGTTCACATCTGGCAGTATCGCGGTACTTAAAATACTGAAAAGCAAAAAGAGCTATTACTACAAAACGAAAAATTTCACCACCGTTTCAGGGCTTATGTACCGCATGAAGCAAAACGCCGTCGGCATGGCGAACATTTGCATACTTTCAACAATGGTGCTTGTAATGGTATCTACGACCACTTGCCTTATGGCAGGCATGGAGGACATAATAAAAACGCGCTACCCGTATGATTTTATGGTATCATACGGCACTGCAAAAAGTATTGATATAGAGAAAGTCCTCAAAGAAAACGGCGTTAATGTTACAAGATCGCAAAGCTACACCTCGCTTGAGTTCGCAGCTTTCTGCAAGGGCGGCAGGGTATACGCCGAAACTTCTGCAAACAGCAGCGCTTCTATTGATGATGTATACGAACTTGCAGTGCTCAGCACGGAGGAGTACGGCAAACTTGTCGGCGAAGATATTTCACTTGCGGACGGCGAGATACTTTTCTACAGCAGCGAAAAGGGTCTGGACTTTGACAGCCTTGATCTGTGCGGAAAAGAAGTGACAGTGAAAGAGCGGCTGAAAAGCTTCCCGAACGAAAAGACCTACAACATAACTCAGAAAATGGGCGTTGTTGTCAGCGGCGAAGATGAGGTGCAAAGGCTGAACGAGTATCAGCAAGGTGTTTACGGCGAAAACGCTTCGTTTATACAAAATATCTACAATTTTGACGTTGAGGGCGGCGGAGATGAGAGCGTGAAACATCTGTTGGAAGTCTGCCTTGCCGGCAGCGGCCGCTACATGATGATAGACGTAAAATACAGCGCATACGACAGCTTTATTTCTCTGTACGGCGGACTGTTCTTTCTGGGAACGTTTTTAGGCATACTGTTTGTTATGGAAACGGTGCTGATAATCTACTACAAGCAGATATCGGAGGGGTACGACGACAAAAAACGCTTTGAGATAATGCAGAATGTGGGCATGAGTCGCGCCGAGGTAAAGCGTTCAATACACTCGCAGATAGTTAAGGTGTTCTTTCTGCCGCTGCTTACCGCAGGGCTGCACACGGCATTCTCATTCCCGCTTATTCGGCGGCTTATGCTTATGATGAACATGAACAACGCTAAGCTTTTCGCGCTGTGCCTGCTTGCCTGCTTTTTGGCGTTCGCGGTGCTGTATGCGCTGGTGTATTCGCTGACGGCGCGAACATATTACAAGATAGTCAGTAAATAAGCAAATAAAAAACGACGCGTACCCAAAAAGTACGCGCCGATTTTTTTAGAATATGTTATTTTACAATGCTTTCGCCTGTCATTTCCTCGGGCTGCTTTATGCCGAGAATTTTCAGAATAGTGGGTGAAAGGTCTGCCAGAACGCCGCCCTCGCGCAGGGTGATGTCATCATCAGCTCCTGCAATTATCAGCGGAACAAGGTTGGTAGTATGCGCTGTGAATGGCGAACCGTCCTCCTCATACATCTTGTCAGCGTTGCCGTGGTCAGCTGTAACAAGAGCCACGCCGCCCATTTTAAGCACAGCATCTACCGTTCTGCCCATGCAGGTATCTACTGCTTCAACAGCCTTTACTGCGGCTTCAAACACGCCCGTATGACCTACCATATCGCAGTTTGCATAGTTGAGGATTATAACATCGTACTTGCCAGACTCTATTCTCTTTACCACCTCATCGCAGACAGGGTAAGCGCTCATCTCGGGCTGCAAGTCGTATGTAGCAACTTTCGGCGAAGGTATAAGCACTCTGTCCTCGTTTTCAAAAGGCGCTTCAACACCGCCGTTGAAGAAGAACGTAACGTGCGCATACTTCTCTGTTTCAGCGATCCTCAGCTGTGTCATGCCGAGCTTTGAAATATACTCGCCCAGCGTGTTGGTAAGACCCTCGGGTCTGAAAGCAATATCAACATTCGGCATGGTGGCGTCATACTGTGTCATGCATACATAGTAAAGAGGGAATCTTCCGTTTCTTCTCTCAAAGCCCTTGAACTCATCGTCAACGAAAGTACGGGTTATCTCTCTTGCTCTGTCGGGGCGGAAGTTATAGAAGATAACGCTGTCGTTCGCTTTTACCATACCGCTCTTATCGATAACGGCAGGAACAACAAATTCGTCGGTAACTTCTGCGGCGTATGAAGCTTTAACTGCCTCTACCGCATCGGCACACTCAACGCCCTCGCCGTATACGATAGCCGAATATGCTTTCTCAACTCTCTCCCAGCGATTATCTCTGTCCATAGCGTAATATCTGCCCATAACGGTAGCTATTTTGCCTACGCCTATTTCTTTCATCTTGTTTTCGAGCTCTGCAACAAAGTCTGCGCCGCTGGTAGGGGGCACGTCTCTTCCGTCAAGGAAACAATGAACGTACACCTTGCTAAGGCCCTCTTCCTTTGCGAGCTTCAACAGACCGTAAAGGTGGGTATTGTGCGAATGTACACCGCCGTCAGACAGCAGACCGAACAGGTGCAGCGCGGAATCATTTTCGCGGCAGTTTGCCACAGC
>CANRPG010000131.1 GCA_947632425.1 uncultured Clostridia bacterium
CCTTAGCTCAGTCGGTAGAGCACTCGGCTGTTAACCGAGTTGTCGTCCGTTCGAGTCGGACAGGGGGAGCCAGAAACGCCCTTAACTACTGTTAAGGGCTCAGTGAATAGTGAATGCGAAGAAGCCTCTCTGAGGCTTCTTCTGCACTTTACGGCTGCAAAACAGTCGTAAAGTGTGGTGAATAGTTTATAGTTAATAGTTGTCCGTAAGGAAGGCGTTTCTGTACTATTCATTATTCGTTAAATATTGTCAAATAAAAAAGACCCCTCACGGGTCTTTTTTATTTTGGGTGTGTTACTTTTGACTTACTGAACCAGAAAATATTTCCAACAGTGCAGAGGAAAGTGGATTAGAACAAGGTGAGGCAGAGAACGTGGGGGGTGGTAAACGCGCTCGCTGAAAAATTACAATTCGGATATGCGCAAAATGTGGAGAGCACGCACTTGACCTACTCAATGCAGTCAACGTGCGGCTCCGCAGGCTTGCGCGTAAGCGCGAATATTAACATGAACTATACAAAATCAGTCTCTGTCGAACTTTTTGCGCGAGATGACTATTGCAGGAATCACTGCGAACGCAGCTATTGCAAAGACCACTGTGCAGATGGTAGCTGCGGTGTTGTTCATGCCCCAAGTGAAGCCCGTTTCGTTGGCGAATGAGTCGGCAATGCCAAGTTTCATGAGCGCGAGGGCGGCTGCGGCGGCTATTGCAGAAGATATAAATGCTGTCACGCAGCTGATTTTTACGCAGTCGAGAGGTGATGCGCCTGTTATATACAAAACCGCGAATCTTCGCAGTTGTTTGGCGGTTATTATCGCAGAGGAGCACACCACGCCGATGAGTATTACAGCGATTATGCAAACAACGATAGGCAGCATTTTGTCAAAGTCCTCGCTGAGAATGGCGCGGCTTTTTTCGTTTATCTGTGACAAGCTGACTGCCCAGCCGGACTCGGCTTCGTTCTGGTTGCTTTCTTCAAGCACCTTTTTGTTATACTGCATATCCTCGGCAGACATCTTTTCGTCAAACGTTATGAGCAGATAGTCGGTGCGGTAAATGTTCACGTCACTGGCATCTATCTTCTCTTGGAAAAGCGACTTGGGCGCGACGGCCTCGGCGGCAAAATTAACACCGTCGGAGTAGCTTTTCACCGTGCTGGAATAGGTCTTGTAAAGGTCGTCGGCGCTCATACTTTCGGACATTTGGTTATATCTCGGTATGTATGTGTTGTAGGTCAGAACGCCCGATATTTCGACACTTTTGCCAGCAGGCTCTATGGTGTCGCCCACGTTGAGCCCCAAATCATTTGAAGTTATTATGCACTTGCCTTTTTGTATTTTACCGCTCTCCAGCGGCAGGCGAAGGTCGTTATATATCTCGTCCTCAAGAATGTTTACGCGGATACTTTCGCCGCTTTCGAGAGGTATATCAGCATAATACATACAGTATAATTTATTACTCCCTTTGAGTGAAGATACGATCTCTGCAAGGCGTTCATCGCTGCTTTTTATCTGGTAACCCTCATCGTCCAAGATCCCCGAGCGGTCGCACTGAAAGTAGTAAAAACCGTCTTTTTGCAGGATATCTTCATAGGGAGAATACAGGATATCGCGGCTGTTGCGGTTGGCGATAAGGGTATTTTCAGCGATTATCAAAAACGCAAGCTGCAATATCATAAGCAAATATGCAAACGCGTGCTTTCGGAAAAATTTCACACCGTATTTTATATTTTTCAATTTCTTTCTCTCCTTTCATCGATCACCGAGCGACGTGTTATACGCACAATATTGACAAACATAACTACTATCATTATCGCCGCATACATACCGAACATTTTTGCGTAAACAGAATTTGTAAACGCATCTGAAGCCAGCGGAAATCTTTCAAAGAACCAGTGCGACAGCCCGTACTTAAAGAGTATATAAGCTATACCGCTGCCGACAAGCATATACAAAATGACTTCTGCCATACACACTGCAAAGTTCTGATAACCCCTTGCGCCGCACAGACGGAATATTGCAAACTGTTGACGGCGTTTTTGATTTATATAGTTGTAGCAAAGCGAGCAGTTAAGCGCGGCTATTACCATGATGACCGCCGACAAAATTATCTGCGTGTTGGTGAGCTGGATCTCCAGAAGCTTTGGTATCTCGGGTTCACGCGTGCTTTTGGGGTGAAAAAGTTCATCTATCTTATCTGCAAGTTTTTTAGCTTCAAGAGCGGTCGGCTGGCGCTCCATTTCTATAAGAAAGTCTGTGACAGTAAAGCTTGTCGGGGCATTTTCGCCGTGGTGAAAGGTGATGTCATCTGCTTCGCCGGGGGCATGAATAAAGTATGTATTGCCGTCTATAACTATTTCGTCACCGACCGCGTAACCGTCAACGCTTGCGCGTATTTCAAACGGCTTTTCCGGTATATTATCCCACGTATAAAAATATGCACCGGCATCGTATGTCTTGCCGTCTATCGTTATATATCCATAAACGTTGATGTCATAGCGGTTGTTCTTCAGCAGCTCGAGGATCTGAGCCATGTTCTTTTTGAACACGTCGTAGTTCATGGCCTGCTGCAGCTGCTTCACTTGTTCTTGATATGTTGGCGCGTTTTCAGAGTAGTCAATAAATTCGACTGAAAAACATCTGGAGTCGCTATCGACATTCTGATAGTTTGAAAATGCATTGTACACCAGTCCATAGCAAAAGAACACGCACAGCACCGAGACCGTTTGAGTTATCAGTATCAAAGCGTACAAAAACGGTTTCTCCCTGAGTGAATTTTTGATTGTGTAAAATGTTTGCCTTATCACGGCAGATTCCCCCTTTAAAATTTATGTTTCTGTAAATAGGTACACACCGAAGCGGCGAAATGTTACACGGTTTTTCAAAAAATTTTGCAATTTGTATATATGCACAAATACAGCGCGGTGGTTTTGTACAATATGACAAGAAAATTGTATTTTCTATAGTTTCTAGCTATATTATACCCCGAGCGGAGTTGTCAAGACCGAAAGGCAAGCTCATGAAAAATATAAGCTTCTGCACAACCGACTGTTTTTATATTTTATAATACGCTTTTTCAGATGTCAAGAAATTTGGCGTGAAATGCAGGTATTTGACGTGAAATGCAGAAAACACCGCTTGACGGCAGTTTGCATATGTGGTAAAATAGGTGTAGAAATTTCAGAAAGAAGTGAGCAAAATGTTTAGCAAAAATAAAAAGCTGAAAGCGAAGCCTTTGGAATACTGGGAGGAGAGTTCATATCTGCTGGCGCTGACCGATGACAGCGGAAAATTTCCATCGCCCGACGACATTGCAGACCGGCTGGCGGCTGTGGAGGGCGTGACAGTGCTGAGCGCGGAGTTTGACAAAGAACACGGCATTTTTGTTGTGGTTATAAGCTACGGCGGCGGTGAGCACCGATTTATTTTCGGGCCGCACCCCTATTCGATACCCGATTTTGTTATTGCGACTTTGCAGGGATTTAGCGAAGATGATATAAATAAATTAAAGCGCACACAGGTTGCGATGGACATAGTTACACAGTTTGGCAAAGAGGCGAAAAAGGACTTTCATTTGCAGCTGAAAATTGCCGCGGCGGTAATGCCAGATGCGGTGGGATACCTCGATGAGAGCCAGGAGAGAGTTTTTCACCCGAGGTGGGTCGCGCTTGCGGCGAAATCTGAAGTTGTGCCGCCGCCGAGCAGTTTGTTTACCGTGCAGTGCGTATCTTCGGGGAATTCTGTATGGCTTCACACCCATGGTCTGTGCAGGTGCGGTCTTACGGAAATTGAAATTCTCAACTCTGACAGGGAGCATATGAACGGTCACTACAAGCTGCTTTCGGCGTTCGCGACTTACATGATAGACTATGAGGGCGGCTTTGATCTTGCAAAAAGTGTAGGTTATGTGGGTATGCTTAAAAGCGGTATGCCTGTGGTAGTATGCTGCCGACAGTGGACTGAAGCGCTGAAAGAATATAAAGATCTGAAACTTGGCGGAGCGGAGGATAGGCAGGACGGTCACAACACTTTGACCGCGCCGATATTTATTGTATCTCCTCGTGAGGAGGACGGCGGCGATATAGTTAAGGTGACAAAGTTTGACCACCTGTGGGACGACGACCCTGTATATTTCTTTACGACGGCGGAAACGCAGCGAATGAAAGATCTGGCGCAGGAGCGTATTGAATATGCCAAAAAAGCAGCTAAAAACGCGCAAAACCATGTTCTTGTGAAAGTGGGTGTGCCGTCGGATCTGGAAGATCACGCGCCCGAATATGTGTGGTTTGAGCTGGTTGATTTTGTTGGCGACAGCTTTAAGGCGAAGCTCACGCACGAGCCTTACAACGTTTCGGCGATGCACGAGGGCGATGAGTGCACGCTTATGACGGGCGACATTACCGACTGGGCGATATACACCAAAAACGGCGTGGTGACGCCGAACGAGGTATATCAGCTGGAAAAATGAGAATACACTTTTCAGGAGGGTAATTAAATGGTCGACAAAATAACGGTAAACGAGCAGAGCAGCATACGGATAGACGGCGAAAAAACGCTGTATTTTGACCCATTACACATAGCGGATGAGCCGCACGATGCTGACATAGTTTTCATAACGCACGAACATTTTGATCACTTTTCGCCGCAGGATATTGCGAAGGTGGCAAACGGCAATACTTTGTATGTTGTACCAAAGAGCATGGCTGCCGCGCTGAAAAATGCAGGTCTGCAAAGCGAAAAATGCATTTTAGTAACGCCGGGGGATAAGATCGAGCCGCTGAGCGTGGCGGTGGAGGTCGTGGAGGCTTACAACATTTCAAAGGCGTTTCACCCCAAGGCAAACGGCTGGGTGGGCTATGTTGTGAATGTTTGCGGCGGCCGCGTATATGTTTGCGGCGACACAGACGACACCCCCGAGGCGCGCGCGGTTAAGTGCGACATTGTTTGCGTGCCTATAGGCGGCACTTACACGATGGACGCAAAGCAGGCGGCGGAGTTTGTGAATGCGCTCGCGCCGAAAGCTGCGATACCGATACATTACGGCACTATTGTGGGCTCTGCTGCCGCTGCGGACGAATTTGAAAAGCTGGTGAATGCGCCGGTGGTGAGGAAGATAAAATTTTAATAACATAAAATAAACTGCGTGTTGTTGTGCTATAACACGCAGTTTTTGTTATTAAATATCTCGATTTGTTGGGCGAGCCGAAATGTTGGCGGTCATTGTGCGGTGAATAGTGAATAGTACAAAAAATCCTTAACTTACGTTAAGGATTTTTTGGTAACTATTTAACGAAAAAGATAAATTCAGAAAGCTTAGATTTATAGAGGCTTTTGGAAATTTTCTGAAACTATTGCATCATAATTTTGATGCGATGTTCGGCAAAAGAAATCAATAGAAATTAGTGAATAATTAATGGGAAGAAGCCTCGAAGAGGGTTCTTCTGCACTTGACCGACTGCTTGCAGGAGGTCAATGTGTGGTGAATAGTGAATAATGAATAGTGAATAGTACAAAAAATTCCTTAACTTACGTTAAGGAATTTTTTGGTGACTATTTAACGAAAAAGATGAAAACGCGGCAAGAATTACGGTTTTGTTTTCTGAAAGGCTTCAGACTTTCAGAAAGCAAAATTGCCGACCCATTGTCGGCAAAGTAATTCTTGTGCACTTTGCAGACTGCTTTAGCAGTCTGCAAATGTGTGGTGACCCCAGCGGGAATTGAACCCACGATTACGCCGTGAAAGGGCGTCGTCTTAACCTCTTGACCATGGGGC
>CANRPG010000132.1 GCA_947632425.1 uncultured Clostridia bacterium
GATAGCGGTCGCGATAGGCTGGATACTCGGCGAAACGATAATTTACCTGCTCCACCGCAACGACAAAAAAGAATAACATAAAAAGGAGAGCGCCAAATGACGTTCTCCTTTGTTTTTTAGTTCGTAAAGCTATAAACGCTTTCATTTCAGTCGTCTTCAGAGTCCTCATCGTCTTCCGTACTGAACGGGTTTGCTTTGCCATTCATCTTTTCGAGCGCAGCCGCAAACGAAAACTTTGAAACTCTGCCCTTGCGCAGGGTCTGAACGTCTTGCATACTTACCGTGCAGTTGCTGCCCGACTTCATTCTGATAAGACGTGATACCTCTGCAAGCATGCCCTCGGGCAGGGTGAGAGAATCAAGGCTTATGTTCGCACCGTCGCAGGAAGTTATATCTTTGTCGTACAACCCCTCGGTGTTTTGATCCGTAATAGTGCAGTCGTCAAGGCACACATCGCAGCCGTCGCCTATTTTTGCGATTATCATCGAAAAGGCTTTCATAGTAAGCGTAGAACCTGAAAGATCCATATGACTGCCGTCCGATGCACAGCCTATATCCACATATTCCGGATCATCGCAGGGTGTAACAGTGCAGCCGTTGAAATCAACTTCGCAGTCGTTGCCTATAGTTGCGAGCATATTGGCAAATCCCTTTTCGTTTACCTCTGTGTCAGACATATCTATGCTGCTGCCGTCGCAAGCATGGCTAAGATGTTTCTTAGCACTCTTGGCTGTAACCGACACTTTTTTGCCGCTGCCGTCCGCACTGCCGCTGTGATCTGCCTGCTTGGAATACAGCTGCTCGTATGCCATGTCCTCCATATCTGCGTAACTTTCGTTATCCTTTGCAGGGAACATGGTCTGTTCGGCATGCATTGCGGTGAACACAAAAGTAACATATTCGCACTCGCCGGTGCTGAACGGTATCTCGTATACTCTCAGCAGTCCGCCGTCAGGTTTTTTCTTACTAAACAGCGGCTTGTAACTGCTTTTGTCTATTTTGTATACGCAGCCGTCAGCCTTTTCAGCCCCGGTCGGCGCTTCGTCTTTGTGGGCTATCACTGAAAAGCGGCTCGTGGCGTCGTTGGTGGAATTATATCCGCCGTGAAGTTCAAAGCGGAACACTCCCTCGGTGTTTGCGCCAAGCTTTTTTGTAGACATTATCTCTGTCCACGACCATTTCCAGTCGCCGATAGTGAAGCATTCTACGTTCCTGCCCGACTCATCGGTAATGAACATTTTTGCGCCTGTGTTGCTTTCGCAAAGCGTGTTGAAATGAAAATCTCTTGCATTAAAGTTTATAACATTACTCATATTTCTGACCTCCGAATTTTCCGAGGTCGGGTCATGAGTATCCAGCATTTTTACAGAACAGTCGCTTGTGTACTCCGCCCGACCGTTTTTCACAAGTCCCCTTGCCCTTTTAGGGTAGGTAAGACCTATCTGCTGTCCTTTTTTGTCCGTTACGATAATGTTTTTTGTCATGGGTATCTTCCCCCTTTCGTAACATTTATTGAATTGTAGTCGCTCAGCTTTCGGCAGCAGTTTTTTATTATGGGTGCCTTCCCCTTGCCGCGCTTCGTTTTTTGTAATGGGTGTCTCCCCCTCTCGACAATAATATTATATAATATTTTTTTGTACCTGTCAAGTATTTTGCTACAGACAATGCATATGTATTGACAAAACGCACCTGAATGTGATACAATAGCGACGGAGGCTGAACGAGATGCAAAAATTATCTGACCGCATTTTACATATTACTGTCACGCTTTTTGAATGCTTATTGTGCGGCTTTTTGTTTAATATTACAGCGTTTCTCGGCGCGGCTCTGCACCCTGTCTTTGCATTTGTGATTTTTCCTGCGGTGTATTTATTTGTACAGCTTATCTTTTTCATGCACCAAAGCAAAAGCGGCAGTTATTATCTATCGGTCGTATTAACTATAGTATTTGCCGCTTTGGTATTCATGTTTGGCAGAAAGCCTTTGTTTTATCACGTGTTTTCGGCAGTCAACAAAAATAGCGCAGACAATATGGGTGTGATAGCGGCTGTTATGCTCAACGCTGCGGCGCTGAATGTGGCAATTATATTGAGCTTTATTGCAAAGCTGAAAAACAAAAAGAGCGCCAAAACGGTCGCTTAGACCATTTGGGAATAAAAATAAAAGCATCGCTCAGTGCGGTGCTTTTGTATTTGTATAACAATATTTTTACTGCGGCTTGTTCATCGGTGCGCCGCACGCCATACAGAAAAACGGCGCTGAGCTGTCCTCTTTTCCGCATCTCGGGCAGACAGTAACGGGCGCAGTCTGTGCAGGTTGCTGCTGCGCTGCCTGCGGTATCTGAACTTCGTCCATAGTCGGCGCAGGTTTTGCCTGACCGCAGCCGGAGCAGAATTTTGCATTGTTGGTTTTTCCGCAGTTGGGGCAAGTCCATTCTTCGCCCGTCTGCAAAGTTTTCGGTGCGGCAGGCTGCTGAATGGGTACGCCTGCGCGCTGAGCTCTCAAAGCCTCCATTATCTGCAAACGCGCGGTGATAAGATCGCGGTAGTGGTTTTGCAGCACTTCGTTCGCGGCTATCGGGTATGAAGAAGTTATCTGATTGAAAACATACTCAGCATTCTCGGGAGAATAACTTGGCAGGCTGTCGCACATCTTGCAAAGCTCTGTAAAAGCCTTTTTGCCTTGTGATTTTGTCATAGCCTTGTAGTTGAATTTGAGCATCTTGTACTCTTGCTTTGATATCTCTTTGCCCCTCTCGCAAGTGCCGCAGCAGGTGTAATGACCCTTTGTCAGCATAAATATCGGTATGTAGCATATGTGTATGCGAAAAACAACTTTAGCCAGATACGCAGGCATGAAGTCGCAGCAGCTTGAGCAATACTGATACCCCATAAACTGCTTTTTCTTCAGCACATTTCCCCAGCCGTAAACTATCATAGCCATAGCACATTCTCCTTTGTGTTACTTTAAATACTCTGCAATAGCGTCATCGCTCCACACCTGAACTTCTATGTATCTCTCGGGGCCCAGTTCACCGTTTGGGTTCCACTCCTGCGGCAGACCGTATTCCTCGATAACTTTAAGTATCTGCTCGTAGTTGTACACCTTGCCGCGGTAGGGCTTGTTGTCGCTCTCCTCCAGCGGGCTGAAATTCAGCGGCATATCGCCGTATGTGAACGAGATAGTATCTTTGTTGAATTTCTCTATCGGTATCTTTATGAACGCGCTGTTCTGATACCACTCGCTCATCCACTTGCAGTATTCTACCACCATATACTGCGGATAAGTTCTCTGCGGTTTGCCGCCTATCTCGACGAATTTGTCGTAGGCTATCTTTTCGTACTGGCGGCGGCGCATCATGTAAAGAACATCTCTCTGCGCAGGCTGAGAGTACGGCTTTGTTTCGCGCATATCGAGAAGTATCTGCTTCGCCTCGTCATCTGAAAGCGCCGATAGATTTTTGAAAGGTCCAATTTCCTGATCGTAATAATGATAAAGGTATATCGCCATGTTGCTGCTCCTTAAAATGTAAATGTATATATTTTGCATAAAGTGTTCGGTATTATCCAACTTACCATTATATCATAAAAGCGTAAGCGTTATGATATAATTGTCCGATACGTCGGGAGCAGACCTTTTGGGTCTGCGTATCGACGAGGACATAAAAATATAATGAAATCATTTATGATTTTATTATATCACGTCAGGCGCACAAAAGCAAGAGTAAAATTAAATTTTTTATATAATTTTGTCGGCTGTGCCTTTATTGACATAAGCCGACTGAATATGTTATAATATATTTGCACCGGTGAAGTGCGAAAACGGTAGCGGCTATTTCTCCCGTTTCTCCTCTGTAAGAGGTAAAAGGGAGGTGAGTATTATGGATCATCTGACATTGATACTCATTATAATTATTCTGTATTACATTGATAAGATCACGAATAATAGAAAATAACCGCCCACTCTTCCAAAATGCGGCGGTTATTTAATCGTTCATAAGGGAGACAGCCGCTATCGTACCAGCCGGTGCTCCTTTTTCTATTTATATTATACACCAAAGGAAATTATTTGTCAAGGGGTTTTTGAAAAGCTGCGCATGTTGACAAGTATCGACTGAATATGTTATAATATATTTGCACCGGTGAAGTGCGAAAACGGTAGCGGCTATTCTCCCTCTCTATCCTAAACAGACTTTGTTCTGAATACATAGGGGCTGGGAGGTGATATTTATGGGTATAGCAAGTATTGCTCTGACCATAGTGCTTCTCGTTGTGATAAATGAGATCATTAAGAATATCAAGAAAAAATAACCGCTCGCTCCCAATGCTGAACGGTTATTCAATCGTTTTATAGAGGAGACAGCCGCTATCGTACTAGCCGGTGCTCCTTTTTCTATTTATATTATACACCACAGAAAAATATTTGTCAAGGGCTTTTTGAAAAGCGCATTTTATATATGTTTTGCGATAAGCTCCGTTACAAAAACTGCCGCTGAACAGCACATCGCGACTGTCAGAAGCCCTCGCTCTTTATACGCCAGAAGCACTGCCACTGCCAGAGCCGCCGCGCCTGCAACTATCATGTCGGGAGAGAAAAATATCTCGGGCACGGTCATTACCGCCAGCACGGCATACGGCACATAATACAGAAAACTTTTGGCAAAGCGGCTTTTAATCTGCTTGCTGAACAAGGCAAAAGGCACTGCTCTTATAAGATATGTGACCACTGCCATTACCGCGAGATATGGCAAAAATTTTTCAAAACTCATGCTGCGCCCTCGCTTTCTGCATCATCTACGGGGAAAAGAACTGCGCCGACTGCTGCGGCTATCACAGTGCAGATTATTATCGCAAAGCCCGATGACACCCTGTTTATCAGCGGCAGCCACTTAAAGCAGCAGCTTAGCGCAATACCCAGCATTACCACAAAGAAAATGCTCTTGTGCTTTTTCATAGGCGGAACGAATATTGCAACGAACATTCCGTATATAGCGACTGACAGCGCCGACTGCACCGACGGCGGCAAAATGTTGCCTGCCAGAGCTCCCAGAGCCGTGCCGAGCGACCAGCCGACAAACGGGGTAGTTATCAGCCCTGCCATATACGAAGCGGTTACATCACACAGCCTGCCGCTTGCAACTGCGAATATTTCATCTGTTATGCCAAAGCCTGCCAGCCAGCGCTTGCCTTTGGTGAAGTGCTTGTCAAGTTTCTGAGTTAGGGAGAGAGACATCAGCGCGTAACGCATATTTATAATTATCTGCGTCATGGCTATCTCAACAAGCGAGCCGCCTGCTGCGATCACAGATATACCAGCCAGCTGCCCTGCCGAGGTGAGGTTGGTCATCGAGATGAGAAGCGCCTCCCACCAGAAAAGGCCGTCGTTTACTGCCTTTATGCCGAAGGTGAACGACACCGAAAGGTAGCCAAGCGCAATGGGTATGCCGTCGCGCATACCGCTAAAAAATCTGCCTTTCATATGTAGTTCACCGCCTTTGGTAAATTGTTATAAGATGAATTATTGTTGCGCGTAAGCGCCACCTGCGGAGCCACACGTTGACCGCCACAACGCGCAAAACTTTTAATTCTTGTCAAGATATTAAAAGTTTTCGGTCAAGCCTTTTTCAAAAGGCTTGTCAGGTCGAGGGTGAAACCCTCGTCGCCCTCCGCAGAGGGCGAAATCCCCATACGATAAGCGCTCCGCAAAGGGTGAATTTCAAAATAGTCCGGTGGACTATTTTGAAAGAGGGAACGCCCTGCAAGAGAGGGCG
>CANRPG010000133.1 GCA_947632425.1 uncultured Clostridia bacterium
GTCGGGCTGCCAGCTTATTTCGGAAGCTATCGTATTGCTGCCTGTGGCATCGAGAGTATTGCCGAGATTCCAGCCGGTCTTTATCTCTTTTACAAGCTCCCAAGCCGAAATATCGCGAATTTCTTCCTGCTCGGTGTGCGACGACTCATACAGCCCCGTAGGCTTAGGGCCGCTGTAGTCGGGCGAACTGTCAAATTCTTCGGCACTGTCGTCTGCCGCGCTGTCGTCAGGGGCGGAGCTGCCGTCAGAAGTTGCAGGCTCATTTGCAGAAGATGATGTACTGCTGTCAGAATTTCCGCAGCCTGCAAGAACGGTAAAGCTCATCACGGCTGCCGCTAATATTGCCATTAACTTTTTCATTATTATTCTCCTTTGCAAAATGTTTATTTATATTCCGCGCCTTATCATTTCAAGGCACATTCTTCCGTTGTGATAGGGGCATTTCCACGGGCCTACCATTTCTTTCTGTCTGTCGGGAATACCCTCAAAGCTGACCTCGGAATACCATTCTCCGCTGCGTTTGTCTGTCTGCACGTTCTTTATATACTCAAAAACGTCTTTCGCTATGCGAAGATATTCTTCATTTTTGCTGTGCATATAGGCATTGCAAAAGCCCACTACCGCTTCTGCCTGCACCCACCACACGCGCTTTTTGTCTATCTTATCCACCTCGCGCTCGTTATACAATGCGCCGCCGTGGAAGGCTAGTTTTGCTATGTTTTCGGCTATTTCAAGATCCATAGCGCTGAATTTGTCTGTCAAAACTTTATCTCCCAGCGTTTCGCAGGCAAGATCCATAAGCCAGCTTGCCTCAATATCGTGACCGTATGAATGAATATCGCCGACAACATTGAATGCGGTATCAAAGAAAACTCTGAGCGCTTTGGTATCTTTATCAAAAACTATATCGCTCATCTGAGAGAGCAAAAACCTCAGCCGCTGCCCTACCCTCTCATTTTTCTCTGCCTTATAAAGCTCTGTATATGCTTCTATCAGGTGCAAAATTGCGTTCATA
The DNA here is from genome assembly GCA_947632425.1 of uncultured Clostridia bacterium. GTDB lineage: Bacteria > Bacillota > Clostridia > Oscillospirales > Ruminococcaceae > UBA7477. The sequence continues at coordinate 1,016 of CANRPG010000133.1, forward strand.
GTCTTGTCAGCCATAAGACCGTTTTCAGAGAGCGCATCGTTGGGAATAGGCTGCCAGTTTCTATCGAAAGATTCAACATAGCCGTACTCATCGAGGGTATTGCTTTCTATATCTTCAAAAATTCTTAACGCCAGCTGCAAGGCTTCCTCGCTGCCCGTGCTGTTATGATACGCAGAAAGCGCATACACCGCAAACGCACAGTTATAGGTATGCTTCATGGTGTCGCTCGGCTGACCTTTGCAGTCAAGCATCCAGTAAACGCCGCCTTTTTCATAGTCTATGCAATGGTTCTTTACAAAATCATAGGCGTGGTCGGCAAGGCGTTTGTTTTCTTCGCCGCCGAGTATCTTATAGCAGGTGGAAAAGAACCAAAGTATGCGGTTATGGAGTATAACGCCTTTGTCGGCGGTCTTGTCAACATTCAGGTCGAAATCCACAAAGCCGTAAAAGCCGCCGTTTTCCTTGTCCTCCAGCTTTGACCAGAAAGGTATTATCTGCTCGGTGAGCATTTTTTCACATTCGTCTTTCAGCATTTTGCTCGCTTCCTATTCTGTTATCTTTCTTGCTTCTATATAGTATCTCTTATCCCATGCGTGACCCATTGAGAATGTCTTTCTCGGCAGTGCGCCGTCGCAGATAACTGTCGGGAAAAGCTCGGACTTTTGCATATCGGGGAGTATAAAGCCAACGCTGTTTGCCTTATTCGCAAGCTCCTTTACAACTTCCTCGCCGTGGATATAGTCTACCTTGCCGCCGTTTGCCTTTACATACTCATCAAGAGCCGTTTGCAGGCTGCCTACCGAAAGCTTTGAAAGCTCGTTATTTACATACATTTTCTTCTCGCTGCCGCCATGCAGTACCACAAAGCTCTGCCCACCAATACTGCCGCTTTCAGATAGCGCGAGCCTTTCGGTAAGGAACGAAAGAAGTTTATCGCCGTCAACCTCGGTAACTATGCGGTGTATAGCCTCAAACTCCAGTGCGGGAGAATGCAGGTTGACTATCTCTACAAGGGCATATCTCGCAGGGTGGTGCGACATATCTTTATCGGGGTTCGTTCTTTTAAGCCGCTCGTAAAACTCTTTCGCCGTTGCGAGAGAATGGTTGCCGTCACCCATAGCGTAAACAAGCGCGTTTTGCTCGTTCATGCCATATTTTTTGTTGAACGCGTCAATATCGGCAAGCTTATCAAGAGCCGAGAGCACCGCATTTTTATCATCCTCGCCCAGCAGCCAGCCCTTTATTGAGCCGCCCTTTTGCATAAGAGGGGTATCATAAAGCTTTGTCATGCCGCTTGTTTTCTGCGCAAGCGGTTCTATTACCGTTTTCATGTCGTCGTCGATAAGTATCATGATATGCGGAAGTTCTATCGGCGCGCCCTCGCGTATACGCACACGCGGAGGTATTCTTTCAACAACGGTAGCTTCTGTAGCCCTCACCTGCGACTTTGAGCCTTTTCGGTAGTCATACTGCTCCAGATCCACCGCACCGACTATGCCTGCCCTCACCTTGCCGTCGTTCAACATACACCAAGGCATTTTTATATTCTTCAAAAACGCCGCCGCTAACATACTCTGCCATAGCGGAGTGTATTTTTTCAATGCGCTGTTCAACGTCCTTTTCTTCAAGATAAACTTCGGGCAGTGTAACGCGCAGAGCCGAGGGGGTTTCGCCCACTATCCTGTCTGTTTCAGCCCAGTATTTCGGCTCGCTGGTGTACTGGTCGCACGCCACGACAGCCCATTTTTTCATATCCGTATTCTTTGGCAGAAGTATATCCGCCGCTTTGAATGCTGTACTCATTATTATCACCGCTTTAAAAATATTTCAAAACAGGACGACACCCCAAACAGCATGGATCGTCGTCCTGTTATCTGCATGGGGCTTAGTTGTTAGCGCCACAGCACTTTTTATACTTTTTGCCGCTGCCGCATGGGCATGGGTCGTTAGGGCCGGGCTTTGATTTGACAGACCTTGTGGGGGCAGTCTGCGGAGTTTCTTTAAGAACCTGTTCGCGCTTGGGGGCATTTTCTGCCCTTCTCACCTGAATGGTGAACAGCATACGAACGGTATCTTCACAAATGCTCTCTACCATGGCATCGAACATATCAAAGCCTTCTATACGGTACTCGACAACGGGGTTATGCTGACCGAACGAACGCAGATTCATACCGCGTTTCAGCTCGTCCATGTCGTCTATATGCGCCATCCACTTGGTATCTACAACTTTCAGAAGTATAACTCTTTCAAGCTCACGCAGAAGGTTGGGGGTAAGCTCTTCCTCACGCTTTGCATACTTTTCAAGCGCGCGGTCGGTAAGCATTTTCAGTATATCCTTCTTATCTACCTCTTCAAGCTCCTGCACCGTATATCTGAAGTCGTCCTCGGTAGTGAGTATACCTATGAGCTTTTCACGCAGACCGTCAAGATTCCAGTCATCGTGTATCTCCTCATCAAACAGATACATATTGACATTATTCTCTACAAAGTCTTTTATCATTTTAAGGATATACTCGTGTATATCGTCTCCGTCAAGCACCTGCGAACGCTGCTTATAGATTATCTCACGCTGGGCGTTCATAACGTCGTCGTAGTTGAGCACGTTCTTTCTGATATTGAAGTTGTTGCCCTCGACTTTCTTCTGAGAAGTTGCTATTATACTGGTGAGCATCTTGCTTTCCAGCGGCGTATTTTCGTCAACTCTCAAAGTATCCATAACTCTTGTTACCTTATCTCCGCCGAAGATACGCATAAGGTCGTCTTCAAGAGAAAGGTAGAAACGGCTCGCACCGGGGTCGCCCTGACGTCCCGAACGGCCTCGCAGCTGGTTGTCTATACGTCTTGCCTCGTGGCGCTCGGTACCTATAATGAACAGTCCGCCTGCTTCTTTGACAGCGACCGCCTTTTCCTTTACTTCTTCATTGAATTTATCGTAAAGCTCTTTATACAGCGCTCTTGCTTTGAGAATCTCCTCATCATCTGTTTCGCCGAAGCCTGTAGCCTCATATATTATCTCCTCGGGGATATCACGGCGGCGCATCTCGTGTCTTGCAAGATATTCAGCGTTACCGCCGAGCAGTATATCTGTACCACGGCCTGCCATATTGGTGGCAATCGTGACCGCGCCATACTTGCCTGCCTGCGCCACTATCTCGGCTTCCTTATCGTGATACTTTGCATTGAGCACGTTATGCTTTATGCCCTTGTTTTTCAGAAGTCTTGAAAGATACTCCGATTTTTCGATAGAAACAGTACCCACAAGCACAGGCTGACCGTTCTGGTGGCACTCGATTATCTGATCTATCACGGCATTGTACTTAGCTTTTTCGGTCTTATAGATAACGTCGGGATAGTCTATTCTGATAACGGGGCGGTTGGTGGGTATTTCTATGACGTCAAGTTTATATATCTCGCGAAATTCGTCTTCTTCTGTGATAGCCGTACCCGTCATGCCCGAAAGCTTTGAATAAAGGCGGAAATAGTTCTGATAGGTTATTGTGGCAATGGTCTTTGATTCGCGCATTACCTTTACGCCCTCTTTTGCCTCTATCGCCTGATGCAGACCGTCATTGAAACGTCTGCCCTGCATGATACGGCCTGTAAATTCGTCAACAATAAGCACTTCGCCGTCTTTTACAACATAGTCGACCTCATTGTGCATGATGCCGTTTGCTTTTATAGCTTGATTTATATGGTGCAGCAAGGTAAGGTTGTCTGCGTCCATAAGGTTTTCAACGCCGAAAACTCTTTCAGCCTTTTCAACGCCTGACTTTGTAAGTGTGGCAGTTTTTGCCTTTTCGTCTACGATATAGTCGCCGTCAAGCTGGTCGTTGTCGGCTTTGTCGTCCATTTCAACAACGGTTATCTGCTTTAATGTCTTGGCAAATTTATCTGCTCTTACATAAAGATCTGTAGATTTATCGCCCTGACCCGAGATGATAAGCGGCGTTCTCGCTTCGTCTATAAGTATAGAGTCCACCTCGTCAACGATAGCAAAATTATGACCTCTCTGCACGCGGTCTTTCTTATAGATGACCATGTTATCACGCAGGTAGTCAAAACCGAACTCGCTGTTCGTACCGTATGTTATATCACAGGCGTATGCGGCACGTCTTTCGTCGTTGTTCATGCCGTTCAATACGCAGCCTATTGACTGACCCAAAAAGCGGAACACCCTGCCCATTTCTTCCGACTGGAATTTGGCAAGATAGTCGTTTACCGTAACTACATGAACGCCCTTACCCGAAAGAGAATTAAGGTAAGCGGCAAGGCAGGCAACGAGCGTTTTGCCCTCGCCTGTTTTCATTTCGGCAATTCTGCCCTGGTGCAGCACAATTGCGCCGATTATCTGCACGGGAAAAGGCTTTTTGCCGAGAACTCTCCACGCTGCCTCGCGGCACACCGCCAGAGCATCGGGCATTACGTCATCCAGCGTTTCAAGACCCTCCAGCCTGTCTTTAAGCTTTTGTGTCTGGCTTCTAAGATCCGCATCGCTCATGGGCGCATACTTTTCTTCCAGCTCTAAAACTTTATTCTTTATAGGTTCTATCCTTGCAAGCTCCTTTTTGCTGTAGCTTCCGAATATTTTATCAAATAAACTCAATTTACTGACCTCCACAGATTTT
>CANRPG010000134.1 GCA_947632425.1 uncultured Clostridia bacterium
GTGTATGGCAAGGGAGGGCAACGACGTATTGGCGGAAAGATGCCTGCAAAAACCGACTTGGGCGCGGCGATCCGCTGCTTTAGAAAGTTGTCGAATTAAAAAGCTATCGCAACGCTCCTTCCTTATGTTATTATGATGATGGAGATAATGAAAGCATAAAGCCGCTTTGGCGGCAGGAAGGGGAGTGAAAGATCTGTTAATAACATCTGCGCAGACCGAAAAAAGGCAGCTTATTTTGTGCGAGGAGCTAAAGGAAGCGGACGTGCGCTATGAACTGTTTGCCGACAGCACGGAAAACAGCGAATATCCGTACTCTTACGGTATAGCGGTAAAATGCGGCGAGCAGGAAGCGCGCATTGCCGATATAACCGAAAAATACGAGTATGCACGGGAATTGTTTGAACGTATCATGCTGTATATGGCAATGCCGTCTGAACTTGAATACATAGCAGAAGATTACCTTTGCGAAAAGTACACTGTGTGATGCCGCAGAAAAAAACTTAAATTTTAAAAAAATACTTGCATTTGACCACAATATATGCTACAATATCAATAAGAGAGATACAATATTATTGATATTGACCGACAGTATAGCGGATATAATATCAATTGTTTTCAAAACAAGGGGGATCATAAAATGAAATGTCCGTTTTGTGGGTGCGAGGATACAAAGGTCATAGATTCGCGCCCCAGTGATGAAAAGAAGCGCCGCAGGAGAGAGTGTCCGCAGTGCCTGAAACGTTTTACAACGTATGAGGTGGTCGAAAAGCCTACGCTTATGGTGTACAAAAAAGACGGAAGTTTTGAACCTTTTGACAAGGGAAAGCTGATAAAGGGCATACAGAACGCCATAAAGAAGCGCCCGATAAGCGTTGAACAGATGAACGAACTGGTGGACGAGATAGAAAATACCTATGCAAACGCCATGCAGACGGAAACTTCAACTTCCGAGATAGGCGACAAGGTGCTGGCAGGACTGAAAAGCCTCGACCACGTTGCGTATGTGAGATTTGCGTCTGTTTATAAGGATTTTAACGATGTTGAAAGCTTTATACATATAATCTCCGAGCTTGGCGCGGACAGCAAGAAAAGTTAAATTTATGGTTTTTTGAACGCATCGTGGTGGGTGCGTTCTTTTTTTGCACCGCAAAATATTGCATTTTAAGAATAAGTGTGCTATAATAATATGATATACAGAAAAAATACGAGGAGAGAGTATGAAACAGAGGTTTACATTGTTCCAGAAGATAATGACCGTTATCTTCATCGCGCTGGAGGCGGCTGTGCTTGCCTGCGATGTGTATCGGCTTGTTTTCGTGGACGGCGACGGGAAGTATTATTACATAGTGAATCTGGTGCTCAGCGTGCTGCTGTTGGGCGTTTTCCTTATGCTTATTTTCGACCCGAAACTTTGCATAAGCGACGACGAGACCGACGACCCTCAGCGGCTTTTCCCTATAGTATCGGCATCGAGGACGTATATGTGCTTTATAGCCGTAGATGTTTCGGCGATATTCGCGTTTGTGATGTTTGCGGCGAAATACTTTGAAAACCCTGCGCTTATTGTAGTTATAGGCGGCGTGGCTGTGTTCGTTATAGGCGCGGTCAAGTATGTTATAGATTCCGGCAGGATAGGCATAGTATCTGAAGATGAAAGCGAACAAGAAAAAGCAGAAGATACAGAAAAGACAGAAGAAACCGCAGAAGCCGCTGAAAATACCGAAGATAAAGAAGAAGCTGCCGACAATGCCGAAGAAGCGGAAGAAGCTGTAGAAGATACAGAAATTGCAGACAGTACGGAAGAAGTTACCGATGAAGCCGCAGATACAGCAGAAACCGAAGAAACGGCAGAGGCTGCCGAAGAAACAGAAGAAGCCGCAGAACCTGCCGAAAGTATAGAAGAAACTGCGGAAGCTGCGGAAAGTACAGAACCTGCGGAAATTACGGAAGATACAGAAGAAAATACTGACGAGCCTTTGGAAGAAAAAGCCGGGAAAGTAAGTCAGACGGAGTAGGAATGAAAGGCAATGAAAAAGCGCGCATCTGCGTATAAAAAAGATATTGCGAGAGAGATAAGACGTTCACTGGGCAGATTTATGTCGGTGTTTCTTATAGTGGCTCTCGGAACGGGATTTTTTGCAGGTATAAAGTCTACCATGCCGGATATGAAAGAATCGGCGGCAGACTTTTTTGAAGAAAACAACCTTATGGATCTGAAACTTGTTTCAAACGTGGGGTTCAGATATGAAGATCTGCAAGCTGTTGAAGGACTTGAAGGCGTGAGCGGCGTGCAGGCAGGGTATTCAAGCGACGTTTACTATAACTACGACGGGCAGAACCAGGTAGTCAAGGTGATGTCTTACAGCGGCGGAGATGATATTCTCAACAAGCCTATTCTTATAGAAGGCAGGCTGCCGCAAAACAGCGGTGAGTGCGTTGTTGAAAACACCATGAAAACGCCCGATTCTTACAAAATAGGCGAGAAGCTCACACTCTCGGCGCCGGGAAAAGACGGGGATATTCACGACTATTTCAAGCATGATACTTTTGAAGTGGTGGGCATAGTGGCATCGCCGCTTTATATAGGTTTTGAAAGAGATGCAACGACTATAGGCAGCGGCAGTGTGAACAGCTTTATGCTTATACCCGAGGAGGATTTTACCCTTGGCGTTTATACCGAGCTTTATGTGCGGTTTGACGGCATGGACAGGGAAGAGCCGTTCTCGGATAAATACACCGATCAGATCGAGGAGAAAAAGCAGCCTGTTATAGCGGCGTTTGAAAATTCTGTCAACGAAAGAATGGAAGAGAGCAAGCAAGACGCCATAGAGCAGCTTGACAAGGCGCAGGAAAATATAGATGCCATAAACAGTCTGCTCGCGCTTGACGAAAACGCTCTTGCGCAGTATATAGCGCAGCTTGAAAGCGACGTTGAGACTTTGAGGGCGCAGGCGGAAAACGGTACCGCGCTGGACAGGGTATCTCTTGCGCAGCAGGAAACTAAATTGCAGACGGCACAGGGGCTGTATGCGGCGCGCCTTGCAGGGGATACGAGCGTTGACGAGCAGCTTTCCGCTCAGGCGGCGCAGGGGCAGGCACAGGCTGATGAGATACAAGCGCAGATAGATTCAATACCCGAGACGAAAATATACGATTACACGCGGTTTTCAAGCAACGATTACGCCTCGTTTGCAGGCGACAGCGAAAAGATAGATGCCATAGCTAAGGTGTTCCCGGTGTTTTTTGTGTTTATAGCCGCGCTTGTGTGCCTTACCACAATGACCAGAATGGTAGACGAAAAGCGCACCGAGATAGGCACTTACAAGGCGCTGGGGTATTCGTCTGCAAAAATTATGGCTAAGTACCTTATATATGCGCTTGTGCCGACGGTGACGGGAACGCTTTTCGGCACTGCGATAGGCTTTAAGCTTTTTCCTTACATTATATATAACAGCTATAAAATACTGTATAACATACCCTCGATAGATACGCCGTTCCGCGTTGACTATGCGCTTTGGTGCATGGCGGTGGCAGTAATAGCGGTGGGAGCTACTGTTATAGCTTCCTGCTATGCTTCGATGTCTGCAAAGCCTGCGCAGCTAATGCGCCCGAAAGCTCCGCCGGCAGGAAAGAGAGTTTTCCTTGAGAAGATAACACCGCTGTGGAAAAGGCTGGGCTTTCTTACAAAGGTAACGCTGAGAAATCTTCTTCGGTACAAAAAGCGCTTTGCAATGACCCTGATAGGCGTTGCAGGGTGCACCGCGCTGATAATGACCGCATTCGGCATAAAACACAGCATCAGCAAGATAGTAGACCTGCAATTCGGTAAGATACTGCAATATGATGCGGTAACGGTTCTTGACAAGGACAGCGGCGTGACAGATGAAGATATAAACGCGCTTTTAGATGAAAATGAAGATGTGGAAGATCATCTTCTGATAAGCGAGACCGACTGCACGCTAAGCGCCAACGACCTTTCATACGGCGTGAGCCTTATGGTGCCGCAGCAGCCGCAGAAGCTGAATGATTTTATACGCCTTGACGACTGCAAGAGCGGCGACAAGCTTACGGTAGCAGACGGAGAGGTAGTCATTACCGAAAAGATAACGCAGCTTATGGGGCTGAAAGTCGGCGACGAGATAGAAATAGAGATACCCGAAAAAAACACGGTGAAGCTGAAAATAAGCAGCATAGCTGAAAACTATTCTATGCACTATATCTATATTTCGCCGCAGGACTATGAAAGGCTGTACGGCGAAGAGCCGCAGTTCAATCAGGCGTATCTCAGTATTGCAGACGGCACTGTGACGGCTGATTTTTCGCAGCAGCTTATCTCAAAAGATGAGTTTTTAGGCATAGTTTTCCTCGATGAAAAGGCGGAGACGTTCTTTTCGTCTATCGAGAGCCTTAATGCAATAGTCTGGCTGCTGATAATATGCGCTGCGCTGCTGGCTTTCATAGTGCTATATGACCTTGCAAACATAAACATAACCGAGCGCGTAAGAGAGATAGCTACCCTTAAAGTGCTGGGATTTTATGACGGCGAGACTTCTGCTTATATATACCGCGAGAACATTTACACCACTGTTATAGGTATAATCCTCGGTTGGGGAATGGGGCTTGTGCTGCACAGGTTCGTTGTGCTTACAGCAGAGGTAGACCTTGTTATGTTCGCGAGGGAAATGGTGTGGTATGCGTATATTCTGTCGGCATTGCTGACGGCGCTGTTTGCGGTTATGGTGAACATTGTGCTGCACTTCAAGCTGAAGAAAATAGACATGGTAGAGTCACTTAAATCTATCGAATAAGATATGAAAGGAAACCGAAAAAATGAAACTTGGTATGGTAGGTCTGCCGAATGTAGGCAAAAGTACGCTGTTTAACGCCCTTACAAATGCAGGGGCTGAATCTGCAAACTACCCGTTTTGCACGATAGAAAAAAATGTGGGTATAGTGTCAGTGCCTGATGCAAGGCTGGATAAACTCGCCGAGATGTACAGCCCCGAAAAGTTCACGCCTGCAACGCTTGAATTTGTTGACATTGCAGGGCTTGTAAAGGGAGCATCGAAGGGCGAGGGTCTTGGCAATAAATTTCTTGCGGATATAAGGGAAGTTGACGCCATTGTTCACGTGGTGCGCTGCTTTGAGGACGTGAACATAATACACGTTGACGGCAGCATTGACCCCAAAAGAGATATAGAAACAATTGATCTGGAGCTTATACTTTCAGATCTGGAAATGGTGGAAAGGCGTATTGACAGAACAAGAAAGCTTATCAAAGCCGATAAGAAATATCAGGCGGAGCTTGAAATGCTGGAGGCGCTGAAAGAACACCTTGAAAGCGGCAAGTCGGCGAGGTCTTTCCCGTTTGACGAGGACGGGGCGGAGGCTATAAAAACAACGCCGCTGCTCTCGCAAAAGCCTGTTATATATGCCGCCAACCTCTCGGAGGAGGACTTCACAGGCGATATAAACAACAGCGTGCATTACAAGACAGTATGCGAGATAGCAAAAGCGGAGGGCTCTGTGGTGCTGCCGATATGCGCACAGATAGAAGCCGAAATATCAGACATGAGCGACGAGGACAAAGCTATG
>CANRPG010000135.1 GCA_947632425.1 uncultured Clostridia bacterium
CAGGCGATGCGCAGGCGGTGGGGTATGACCTTTTCAATGATGAAAAACACACCCTAGGGTGCGAGGTCTACGCTATTGAAGGCATAGACCAAAACTGCGCTGTGGCGGTGAAATATGACGGTCAGGAAAATGCATATGCGTTTGTGAACGCATACTACAGACCGCAGACATTGGGGCAGTTTATTGACGACCTCAGTCTTGAAAAAAATCTGGTGTTCTGCGATATTTACTGCAATTATTTTGAAAACGGCGAGTATGTAAGCATGAAATACACCGGTGCGCAGGGCGGCGTGATATGGGATATGCTACTATCTTGCAGGGCTGCCGAAAATGTTTACAGCGACAATAACCGGTACGATATTAAAATGGATATAGCGGTAGACCTTCCGCTGCTGGGGTATAAAAACATCAGCCTTGGCGTAACGGAGGACGGGTATATTGTGACGAATATTCTTGATACGGGAAAGGCGTTTTACATCGGCAAAGACAAGACGGAAGCGTTTATAAAGTATGTAGAAAGCGAATGCAAAGGAGAAGTGCTGCCGAAAGAAAACGACGGTGAGGATATACCGGAATAGTATAAAAAAGCGGACAGCAAATTAAGCTGTCCGTTGTATTTTTACCACTTGCGTTTTGACGAGGGGCAGTGCGACTGTTTTGCCGCGGCACGAAGCTGCACGTAACAGCCGCATTTCATACATACACCGCCTACCAGATCATCGCAGGAAAGGCAGATGTCAAGGCGGCTTTTGTAGAGTGTATCGTCAGCGCGCATTTTAAGCGGCATTATCGCTATTTTTTCTTCTATGAGCTTTGCGGTGTCTTGTCTGCCGGCTTGCTCTAAAAGGCAGCGCGTGCAAGGTTTGCCGTACTCCATCAGCCTAAGATTATGCGCACGACTGAGCACGGCGGCAGGGTCGCGGAAACTTCGCCGTTTTCGCACTTGACTTCCAGAGATGCGTTATGCACGTTATCGGGGGTATCAAAGTCATTTTTGGCGTGGACTTCGCCCGTTAGTATACAGCCGCTTGCTTTGGCAGCATTTTCAGCGCCCGTGATATTTACGGTATACTCGTTTTCAAGAGAGCAGTTTGCAAGAGTTACCACTATCTCTCCCCTGTCGTTCACGCTGGCACTTTGCGAGAAGGTGGGTACGCCTTCGGCTGCCTGCTCGTTTTCGATATGCGAATAAATGAGGGTATTTTCCATATGCTCTTTGAACATATCAAACACGTGAAATGTTGGCGTTTTCACAGTAACAGCGCCCTCGGTGAGAAGGACTGACTGCAAAACATTGACTGCCTGTGCTATATTTGCCATATACACCCTATCGCTGTGGGAGTTGAAAATGTTGAGATTTATTGCCGCAACTATGGCATCGCGCATGGTGTTTAGCTGATAGAGGAAAGACGGGTCGGTGCCGGGCTCAACGTCATACCAGCAGCCCCATTCATCTACCACGAGCCCTACCCTGTGCTGTGGGTCGTAGCGATCCATTATAGCAGAGTGCCGCGTTACAAGCTCTTCCATACGCAAGGTGCAGCGCAGTGTGCTATAGTACTCGTCGCTGTCAAACTCGGTAGAGCTGCCCTTGTGATCCCAGTTGCAGGTGGGCACTGTATAGTAGTGCATTGAAAGCCCGTTCATCTGCCAAGGACCTATTTTCTTCATGCACACTTCAGTCCAGTTGTAGTCATCTGCGTTAGGGCCGCAGGCTATTTTATAAAAGCTGTTGCCGCTGTATTCTCTGCAAAAAGTGGCGTAACGCTTGTAGTTATCGCAGTAATATTCGGGTGTCATGTTGCCGCCGCAGCCCCAGCTTTCGTTGCCGATGCCGAGGTATTTGAGCTTCCACGCGTTTTGCCTGCCGTTTTTGCGGCGAAGCTCGGTCATGGGTGATGTGCCGTCAAAGGTGATGTACTCTATCCACTCCATAAGTTCTCTTACAGTGCCGCTGCCGACATTTGCGCTTATGTAGGGCTGGCAGCCGACAAGTTCGCAGAATCGCAGAAATTCATGCGTGCCGAAACTGTTGTCCTCGGAGACGTGACCCCAGTTATTTACAACGCCTTTGCGCTGCGACTTATCGCCCACGCCGTCTTTCCAGTGGTATTCATCGGCAAAGCAGCCGCCCGGCCAGCGCAGCACGGGAAGCTTCAGCTGACGGAAGGCTTCGACAACATCTTTTCGGTAGCCCTCGATATTGGGAATATCGCTGTTTTCGCCGACATAGATGCCGTCGTAGATACATCTGCCGAGGTGCTCGGAGAAGTTTGAGTATATCTCTTTGTTTATCTTGCTTTTGCGGTCACGAGGGTTTAAAGTAAGTTTGACGTTTTTCATGGTATCAGTCCTTTTAGATTTTATTTAGCACCCTTAATACAAAGGTTGTAAAACCTGTCAAGAAAAGAAAAGTTTTCGGTCAAGCCTTTTTCAAAAGGCTTGCAGGGCGTGGGGCAGAGCCCCACAAACACAGCGTGCGCTCCGCAAAGGGTGAATTTCAAAATAGTCCGGTGGACTATTTTGAAAGAGGGAACGCTCTGCAAGAGAGGGCGTTCCCTTTGAGAAGATATCGCTCTCTTTCCGCGTTCCATTATGGAACGCCGTGCAATGTGAAAAATTCCTAACAAGTAAAATGCGCAAAAGTATCAGCACACTCAAAATGAGAAGAAAACCGAAGTACAGAGGGCGTTGCACTGCTCCGCAGGCTTGCGCGTAAGCGCAAATAATAAACTATGTAAAAAGGGTCTGAAAAAAGTATAACACATATGCTGCCGAAAATCAAGTAAGCATAGTTGCAAAAATTTTTATACTATGATATAATATACATAGGTATGTTTTTTATTGCATTACATCGGGAGGAAGCATATGGAGAAAAACAAAAAACATCATTTCAGACCTGACAAAAGCCTGACTGCTACTCTGGTAACGATAATAACGATCTTCGTTTTGCTGATAGCGGTATATTTTATGATAGATCATTTTTTAAGGGGGTACGCGCTGAATCGTATGGAGGACGGCGTGAATACCGTTATCAAAGAGGTATCTTACATTCTTGACCGCGACAGCAAGATGCTTAAAGCGGCGGCGACAACTTTTGAAGAAGTCGGCGATTTTAAAGATGTTGAGTCTTTGAAAGAAGTGCTTAGCACGAACAGCGAAGTTTTTGAAACGATGAATCTGAATATTCTTCTGCCCGACAACAAGGTGCTTTCGGCTGACGGAAACATATACGACGGCGACGGAAAGATATCGTTTGAGGAGGAGGCGGCGCTGGGCGAGCACGTTTCTGACCGCGTAAACAATGTAAACACGGGCTCGCAGATAATAAGGCAGTATGTGCCGATAGTACAAAATGGTGAGACGGTTGCTGTTCTTTACGGTGTTACGGAGCTTGACACGCTGAGCGCGGATCTGAACGTTGACAACATATACAACGACTCTGCGAGCGTTTATATTATTGACACTAAGAACGGCGATCTGCTTCTTGACACGTACTCAAAACACACGGGGCTGGGCAACATGGCAGACTACGCACTGGATAAATACCCGAGAGAGACCAAAGGCAAACTGGACTGGGACGAATACACGCAGGAGATAATGAGCCTGAAGAAGGGGTACGTTATTTTCAGGACGGCGCTGACAGACGGCTGGGACTATATGTACTACGCGCCTGCGAACATTAACAACTGGGCAATAGCTGTTGAAGTACCCGAAAAAGAGGCGTTCAAAAGCGTTTTTGCGGTAAGGCAGATGTGCATTGGAATAGGCGCTATGCTGTTTATTATAGTGGTGGCATACTACATTTACATGAGGAGAAATGCCAAGATAGCTATGGAAGGCGCGGTAAAGCACGCGGTACTTAAAGAAAAGCTGCACAAGGCTGAGGCTGCTGACAAGGCAAAGAGCATATTCCTTTCAAATATGTCGCATGACATACGCACGCCGATGAACGCTATAATAGGCTACACGACGCTTGTTCAGGCGAACCTTGACAACCGCGAAAGAGTGGAGGAATATCTGAAAAAGATACTATCTTCAAGCAACCATATGCTCTCGCTGGTAAATGATGTTCTTGACATGAGCAGGATAGAATCGGGCAAGCTGAACATTGAGGAAAAGGAATGTTCGATAAGCGATATATTCCGCGACATGAGAAACATTATACAGTCGCAGATACAGTCAAAGCAGCTGAATTTCTACATGGACACCGTGGACATTACGAATGAGTATATTTTCTGCGACAAGCTGCATGTAAATCAGGTGCTGCTGAATTTGTTGTCAAACGCGATAAAGTTTACGCCGCCGGGCGGAACGGTTGCTATGATGATACAGCAAAAGCCGAGCGCTCCCGAGGGGTACGGCGCATACGAGATACGCGTTAAAGACACGGGCATTGGCATGAGCGAGGACTTTATAGAACACATATTCGAGCCGTTTGAGCGCGAACGCAACACCACTGCAAGCGGCATAAGCGGCACGGGTCTTGGCATGGCGATAACAAAAAACATTGTTGATGCCATGGGCGGCAGTATCGAAGTTATATCAGAGCAGGGCAAGGGCAGCGAGTTTATTATAAACTTTGAGTTCCGTTTGCAGGAAACGCCGAGGCAGCACGTTGGCACGATAAAAGAGCTGGCTGGTCTGCGCGCGCTGGTGGCTGACGACAGCTTTACGACCTGCGACAGTGTATCGAAGATGTTGCATCAGATAGGTATGCGCCCTGACTGGGTACTGCACGGAAAAGAGGCTGTGCTTCACGCAAAGCAGGCGCACGAGCTGGGCGATGATTACAATGCATACATCATAGACTGGCTGCTGCCTGACCTGAACGGTCTTGAGGTAGTAAGGCAGATACGCGCGATAGTTGGCGACGACACGCCGATAATCATAGTTACGGCATACGACTGGGCGGACTTTGAAGAAGAGGCGCGAAAGGTGGGCGTTACGGCATTTTGCAGCAAGCCCATATTCCTATCCGAACTTCGCGACATACTTGTAAGTGCGGCAAAGGTACACGCGCCCGAGATACCGCCGAAGGAAGCAGACCCTGTGAAGGAATTCCGCGCGGACGACACACGGCTTTTGCTTGTTGAGGACAACGAGCTCAACCGCGAGATAGCGCAGGAGCTTTTAGAAGAGCGAGGCTTTATTGTTGAGCACGCCGAGGACGGCAGCATTGCTGTTGAAATGGTGAAGAAGTCGCAGCCGGGGTATTATTCTGTAATACTTATGGACGTGCAGATGCCCAACATGAACGGTTATGATGCGACAAGGGCGATACGCGCGCTGGATGACAAGGCACTTGCCACGATACCGATAATTGCGATGACTGCGAACGCCTTCAACGAGGACAAACAGAAGGCTATGGAGGCAGGCATGAACGCGCACGTTGCCAAGCCTGTTGACGTTGACAAGCTGATGGAAACGCTGAAAAGGATACTGGAAAAATAAGAAAAGTGCAGTCTCTGAAAAGAGGCTGCATTTGTTTATTTATCCTGCTTATCGGCAAAAGTAAGGTCGTTTTCAAGGTTGTCGCGCGCGAGGTCGTTTTCGTTAAACGCAGGGCTGT
>CANRPG010000136.1 GCA_947632425.1 uncultured Clostridia bacterium
ATGCTTTCACTAATAAGTACACGCGCAAACTCAAAAATGTTACAAGAAAAATAAAAAATTTTCAAAAAATTTTCTGCGCAAATATCGGCGAAATATGCTTTCACTAATAAGTACACGCGCAAATACAGAAATGTTACAACAAAAATAAAAAATTTTCAAAAAATTTTTGCGTACTCTAAGTATACCAAATTTTTGTCCGTTTGTCAATAAACTGTACGCAAAAAGCTGTTTACTTTTGCGCAAATTTGTGTTATACTGTAAAAGAGGTGAAAATTATGTCGCATAGTGCAGTATGTGTTTCGGCTGATGAAGCTTTGAAAATATTGAAAAAAGGCAACGAAGATTACGTCATGTCGCTGAAAACAGGCGATTTTTCGCCCTCTCGCAGAAAAGATACCGTCAGCGCCCAGCACCCTTATGCCGTGGTGATAACCTGTTCGGATTCGCGCGTTGTGCCGGAGAGCGTTTTTTCCGCAGGCATAGGCGATATTTTCGTGATACGTGTCGCAGGCAACGTTATCGACGACCACCAGCTGGGCAGCGTAGAGTATGCCGCCGAGCATCTTGGCTGTGAGCTGGTAGTTGTAATGGGGCATACCCACTGCGGAGCGGTAACAGCCGCGATAGAGCACGACCCCGAGGGGTATATAAAGTACATAACCGACGAAATAAAGCAGGCAATAGGCAGCGAGCGCGACCCCGTGAAAGCCGCAGAACTGAATGTAAGGCGCAGTATCGGCATTATCGAGCGAAGTCTGGAGATACAGTCGCTTGAAAGCAGCGAGGGGCTCAGGGTCGTCGGCGCAATGTATGATATCGAGAGCGGCGTGGTGCGGTTCATGTGAGCCGCGCCGAAATTTTTTGAAAAAAGTGCTTGACAAACGCAATCGAACGGTGTATAATAATAAGGCTGACACGTTGCTGCTATGGCTCAGGTGGTAGAGCACATCCTTGGTAAGGATGAGGTCACCAGTTCGAATCTGGTTAGCAGCTCCAAAAAACTCCTTAACAAAAGTTAAGGAGTTTTTTGTACTTTTCACTCTTCATTCTTCACTAAATATTGATACCAGTTCTTGTTGCATAACGCGCTAAGGTGTTATTTCCCAACAACTGAATACTTATAACTCCTGACTAAATTTATATTGCTGCTGTCGCAGCAGCCTGCGGAGCTGTTCACCGCCGCACCTTAGTGTAACTCTCCACGCCCAACTCCACCCAAAACTAAAGGCATTACGCATATGCTTTTAGGGCAGCTGGAAGAATATACTTCCAGCAGTTTTTCAACTTGATACACAAAGGGTGGGGGAATAGCTGCATATTTACAAAAAACTAAGCGAAGCCAGTCAGCGTGCGGCTCCGCAGGCTGCGCGTAAGCGCAAAACCGCACACAAAAAAGCCCCGCATAAGCGAGGCTTTGCTTTAGTTTACAAGTCGTTTTATAACAACTATCCTGTCGCGCTGGTAAATGTGCGAGATAACTATGCCCGTTTCGGTGCTTTCGGCGTGCACCATAAGCCCGTTGCCTATGTACATTGCAACGTGGTATATGCTGCTGTAGCTGCCGTAGCCGAAGAATATCAGGTCGCCCGGCTGCATCTGGTCATACGATACCGCAGTGCCGTAGTATGCCTGAGATGCCGCATAGTGCGGAAGATTTATGCCTATCTGCGCGTAGCTGAGCATTACCAGACCCGAGCAGTCTGTCGCGGCGAACTGGCTGCCTGCAAACACATATCTGCCGCCCACCATGCTCTTTGCGTAGTCAACTACCGTCTGAACGCTGCCGTTTGAAGCCACGGGCAGATCAGGCGGTACATATCCGCCGCCGCTGTTTCCGCCGCCATTGCCGTCATTGCCGCCATTGCCGCCATTGCCGTCATTGCCGTCATTGCCGTCATTGTTTTCTACAGGCGGCACATATGGCGCAGGGGTTGTGGTCGTTGTGGTAGTCGTGGTGGTGTATGTCGCTATGTCACGGCTTACCTCTGCCTGCTGCTGAGAGACCTCCGCTCTCTGACCTTCCAAGTCATTCAGCAGGTTGTTTATATCCTGCGAAGCCTGTTCGTTTTCAGCTTTCAGCTTTTCAAGCTCTTCCATATCGGCTCTCAGCTGACTTAACTGTTCTGTATATGTAGCAGCCGTTGCAGCCATATCCTGCTGTTTGGCTTTAAGGGTATCTTCTGTCTGCTGATACTCGTCTCTCAGCGAAACAAGGTTATCAATAATAGCGCTGTCGTGCGCCGAAACCCTCTTTATAAGCTCCATACGCATGAGCATATCGTAAAAGTCATCGCTTTCAAGCAGCACCGAGGCATATGATGTGTTGCCTGCTATGTACATAGCTCTCAGCCTCTGCTTGTAGTCGCTGATGCCCGTATCTATCTCACCCTGCGTATTATCGAGCGAATCGCGCGTTTCGCGAAGCTCCAGATCGAGGTCTGCAATAGCAAGCTCCATTTGTGTGGTATATTCGCTCACGAGCTGTATTTTCTCTTCTATGACCGCTATCTTCTCGTCAATAGCCGCCTTCTTCTCCTTCAGACCGTCAAGTTCGCCTGAGGCGTTGTTTATCTGTTCATTCAGTTCGTTCTGCTGCTGCTGCAAAGCGCTCAGCTTATCCTGATACTCCTGCATAGTGGGCGTTGCCAGAGATGTTATCACAGTATCCGGATTGTTCATAAACAGCGATGCCGAGCCCAGCGCCAGCACTATCGCAAGCGCCGTCGCAAGCATTTTCTTCATTTTAGATGCCGCTGATAATTTATTCATTATTGTCTGCACGAGCCTTTCTTAACGTTTATATATTTCTGTCTGTCGTATGATAACGATATACAAATTGTAATCATTGTAACCATTATGTAACTATTATACCCTAACGAAGTCTTAATGTCAAGCCTGTTGCGCGCTTGCAGGCGGTTTTGTAACCATTCTTGTGCACAATGTACAATTTATATCAAGATATTTAGCTATTTTCACACGCCGCCGACGACAAAATATTATTATTTACGGCAATTCTATTGAAAAATTAAATCAATAGTGATATAATTAAATAAATGTGTTTATTTATATTTAAATATGTTTGTATAAAAAATTAAGGAGGCAGCCGCTGTGAAATACAATATGTTCTTTGATATTTGCGCGCTGTGCGTCAGCATTATAATGCTGATGACCTACTACTACAAGAAAACGATAGTGTCATACAAAACCAGGGTATTCGAGGCGCTCATATGGCTGTGCTGCGGTGCGGCGGCGGCAGATGTTATAGCCGTTATGGCAAACGCCCCCAGCTGCCCTATGATGATAAAGTGGATATCAAACATGATATATTACAGCCTTCATGCGGCTACCAACTTTTTTGGCGTTATGTATTTTATACTTATGGCAGAGCCTATGGTCAAGATGTCGAATTTGCGCAAAACACAGCTTATTGCGCCCTTTGCCGCCGAGATAGCGCTTATCGCATTCAACCCGATACTGAGGCTGCTTTTCTACTTTGACGAAAACGGCTCATATCAGCGCGGCGGCGGAATGTTCATATGCTACGCGATAACTGTATACTATTTTATATACATGATAGTATTTCTGATTCGGCACAATGACTTCTTCGACAGAAAAATGCAGATAGTCATAACCATGTTTTCTGTAATGTATGTGCTGCCGATGGTGCTGCAATATTTCTTCCCCAGTCTCCTGCTTGAATGTTTTGCGGCAACGCTGTTCATACTTGTTATATACATACTTTATCAGACGGACGACAACAGCATTGACAATCAGACGGGGCTGCTTTCCTATCAGGCGTTTGAGAGCGACTGCAAGGCATACGCAGCGACAAACATGAATTTTTCGGTGCTGATGATAAAGATACGCGATGCAAAATTTCTCACCGATGCGTTCGGCAACCAGTTCTGCTCAAAGGTGTATGCCTCGTTTGCAAACTATATAAGCCAGTTTGTGCGCTATGGCAACGCCTACAGCCTTGGCGGCGGCATTTTTGCGCTGTGCTTTATAAACGAGAACGTTGACCCCAAAAACGTGCTTGAAAGCATAACCGAGCGCATGAAGCAGCCGTGGGGCTTTGAAGAGATAGTAACGCGACTTTCGGTATCGGTAAGTATTGTAAGCTACCCTTTGCACGCCGCTGATTATCAGTCGTTTATGGAGCTTGCGGATACGGTATTCTACCGCAGCGACTATAAGCCCGATATAATCTACGCAGACAAAATGGCAGTTAAAGACAAGCGCAGAAGAAGCGACATTGAAAGGTCGATAGCCTCCGACAATGTTACAGACAGCCTGGAGATATTTTATCAGCCTATATATTCCAACAAAGAAAAGCGTTTTACGGGTGTTGAGGCTCTAGTGCGTATGCGCGACAGGCTTATGGGCTACGTTATGCCCGATGAGTTCATACCTATAGCGGAAAAGAGCGGCGCTATGGTGCGCATAGGCGAGTACATATTTGAACACATCTGCAAATACATATCATCGCATGACACCGATGTTTTCGGAATAAAGTTCTTTACCGTGAACCTTTCCGTAATGCAGTGTATGCAGACAGACTTAGTGGCGCAGGTGGCATCTATAATGCAGAAATACGGCATAAGCCCCAGCAAGATATGCTTTGAGATATCCGAGATAGCGGCGACAGATCCGCCCGACGTTATGATAAACAACATAAAGCAGCTGCACAAACTGGGCGTCAGCTTCTCGCTGGATAACTACGGCACAGGGCAGTCTGGCTTGCAGCAGCTCACCCTTTTGCCGCTGAGAATGATAAAATTCGACAGCAGTTTTATAAAGCGCGCAATGAACGATCCGCGTGAGAGAACTATTCTGCAAAGTTCTGTGAATATGTCAAAGAGCATACGAATAGAAGCGGTCGCATCGGGCATTGAGAATGAGAATATGTACAGCCAGATGAAAGAGTTCGGCTTTGATTTCTGCCAAGGGTTTTACTATGCGCCGGTATGCAGCGAAGACGACCTGCCCGGCAAGCTGGTAGAGCTGAGCGGTCAGCAAAAGTAACATACTATAAATATACAGACATTCGGAGGAAAACTACAATGCGTGAATATCTTAAAAGCAGCGAAGAAGTGCTGAAAGAGCTTGACACCTCGGCAGGGGGAATTACAACTTCTCAGGCTGATGAGCGACGGGCAAAATACGGTCTCAACAAGCTGAAAGAGGGCGAGAAGAAGTCGCTCATTCGCAGATTTTTAGAGCAGATAGCCGACCCGATGATAATCATACTTATCGTTGCGGCGGTTGTATCGGGCATAACTGCGGTATACGAGGGCGAAAGCTTTGCGGACGTCATAATAATAATGGCGGTAGTTATAATAAACGCGGTGCTTGGCGTTTTTCAGGAAAGCAAAGCCGAAAAGGCTATAGAGGCACTTCAGGAGATAGCGGCGGCAACTTCAAAGGTGCTGCGTGACGGCAAACAGGTAACGCTGAGAAGCGAGGAGCTTGTGCCGGGCGATATAGTTATACTGGAAGCAGGCGACAGCGTACCTGCCGA
>CANRPG010000137.1 GCA_947632425.1 uncultured Clostridia bacterium
CGGTCGCGATTGTTGAAAACTCGGTTGAAATCTTGTAAAAGTGCCTGTTTTGCGGCGGTTTTTCAAACTGTTGAAAAGAACATTCAAAAACTTTGCGATTTGAAATGTTGTAAAAATGTATAAAAAACTTATGTTTCACGCCGAAAATATTATGAATAAACTGTGAACAAATATTACATTTTGGAACACTCTCAAAACAGGGGCGAAAACAGGGGATTTCAAGGGCTGCTATTTTGTTTTGAAAAGTTTGCGGAAATTGTCGGCAGCTGTCGATTAAATCGGCTTACAAAAGAAATATTTTCCGAAAAATCGGCTATGAAAAAGCTGCTGTACAAAAAACATCTCTTTTATGCATTTTTGAAAAGCATGATACATTATCTTGTGGTCAGAAACTTTATAGCACGCTCTATGCTGTCTTTGGAATTGCCCCAGTCGGCATCTTTGCCGGTGTTGCGGTAGTCGTACATATCGCAGTAGTGGGCAACGTCCTCGCTGAGGGAGTGCAGGTAGCTTCGCACGAGCGTTTCGCACGCCTTGTCAAACTGCTTGGCGGTGGGTTTATCGAGCTTTTCGGCGCTGAGGGCACAAAGCAGCTGGTAGTGCGGCAGGCAGATGTACTCCTGCTGCGAAAACAGCGTGCGGAAAGAGGAGTCTTTTGAATACATCTCAAAAAGCGTTACCATAAAACGCTCCATGCCCCAGTCTATTTTAGAGCAGACGAAGCAGGACTCGTTTACCTGCGATATTTTGCGCTGTTTGGCGTTTTTTGCGGCGAACAGGGGTTTGTGCTCAAAAGCGTCGAACTCCAGCTTTTTAAGGTGCGTTGACAGCATAAGCGCCAGAGAGAGGCGGTTTTTGCACTTTTTCATCTGCTCAAAGTGGGTATGGCAAAAGCCCTGCGCGTTGGTCTCGATGCGCACATCGGGTTCCATCATAGCCGCGCCCATTATGTACTCAACGCAGCGCTGCTCTAAAGTATCGCGCATGGAGCAGATGGGGCAGCCGCATTTTGGCTCAAAGACCTCGTTTATAGGTATTGTAAGAATGCTCTCTCGCATAGTTATCTTCCTTTCAGAATATTTTTGTTGCAATTTGCCGTTAAAACAAGTATAATGTAATATGACAAAAAAGTCAAGGAGGCGCGCGCTTTGAAATACGAAAAAGACGGACATGACATAATTTTATATCAGCAGGACTTTGATCTGGACGAAACGCTTGACTGCGGACAGGCTTTTCGCTGGCAGAGGGATAATACACAGAAAAATGTGACATACACGGGGTCGTATCTTAACGTGCCGCTTGTTATATCACAGGAGGGCGAGGGCGTTTTTCGGCTGAAAGACACCGATGAGGAGACGTTCAGAAACGTTTGGTACGGGTATTTTGACTTAGCTACCGACTATGGCGAGATAAAGAAGCGGTTGTCGCAAGACGGCACAATGGCAAAGGCGTGCGAATACGCTGGCGGCATAAGGCTTTTGCGGCAGGACGGCTGGGAGGCGCTGTGTTCTTTTATAATATCGCAAAATAACAACATACCGCGCATAAAGGGCATAATAGGCAGGCTGTGCGAGCATTTCAAAGGGTTTCCGCCGTATGAAAGACTAGCAGATCTCAGCCCTGACGACCTTGCGTTTTTAAGGGCAGGCTTTCGTGCAAAGTACATTATAGATGCGGCGAAGAAGCTGCGCTCGGGCGAAGTAGATCTTGAAAAAATAAAGGGCGCGCCGATTGAGTGTGCGCAGAAAGAGCTTATGAAGATCATCGGCGTAGGTCCGAAGGTGGCGCAGTGCGCGCTGCTTTACGGTATGCACAGAACAGATGCTTTTCCTGTAGATGTGTGGATAAAGAGGGTGCTTGAGATGTGGTATCCTGACGGTTTACCAAAATGCTGCCGCGGCATTGAGGGCATAGCGCAGCAGTATCTGTTTCACTACATACGCACGGGTGTGCAGGACAGTAAATAGAAAAAATTTCGCCGTTTGCACTTGTAATTCGACGACATATGTGCTATAATTAAAAGTGTATATTTTAAAATGGAGAAAACTGCATATTTATGGCAAACGATAATACCAAAAACACGGGCGCGCAGGAAAGGGAAAGGCAGCTTATTGTAGGCAGGAACGCTGTTACAGAGGCACTGAAATCGGGTATGGCGATAGACAAGCTGTATGTAAACCCTGCCTGCGGCGGTTCTGTAAATAACATAATAAGGCTTGCGAAAGAGCGCGGCATACCGATAAAAGACACGCAGGAAAACAAGCTGTCGTTTATGTGTGGGGGCGCGGCTCATCAGGGCGTTATAGCCTCTGCGGCGTGCGCTGAGTATGTCACGGTAGAGGACATACTGGAAAAGGCAAGGCAAAAGGGCGAAGATCCGTTCATAATAATCTGCGACGAGATAGAGGATCCGCACAATCTGGGCGCTATAATACGCACGGCTGAGGCGGCAGGCGCACACGGTGTTATAATACCGAAAAGGCGAAGCGCATCGCTGGACACGACCGTATATAAGACATCGGCAGGGGCGGCAAGCTGGCTGCCTGTTGCAAGGGTGGCAAATCTGCCCTCGGCTATTGACAAGCTGAAACAGTGCGGCGTGTGGATATACGGCACTGACGGCGGCGGCGAGGACTACACAAAAGCAGACCTTACGGGCGCGATAGGCTTGGTTATAGGCTCTGAAGGCTTTGGCATGGGCAGGCTGGTGAAAGAAAAGTGCGACTGCATTGTAAGTCTGCCGATGAAAGGAAAGATAAATTCGCTCAACGCATCTGTGGCGGCAGGTATATTTATGTACGAGATAGCGCGGCAGAGGACAGAGAAATAGTAAATTACAGGAAGGGAAGGATACCCGATATGTCAGATAAATTTTCGCTTGACGATATTCTTGAAGAATATTCTGCGAAAAAGGCAAACGGCGGTGTTAAGAATATCGAAAGCAGCGAGGCTGAGCTTGAAAGCATACTGAGCGGTGCGGCAAAGGCGGCTGAAGCTGCTCCCGAGCCGGAAGATACGAAAGAAGTTGTTTCGGCGGTGATTACGCCCGAAAGCGTTATTGAGGCTGCTAAGGAGACCGCCGAAAACGCCGTAGAGGAAGCGACCACCGAAGTGAGCCTTGACGACGTGAAGTTTGATAACTCGAAGAAGAACGCCGACAAGAAAAAAAGCCGCATAAATACTTCTGTTATCGAGAATATGGTAATGGAGAAAAAGAGCGGCGCAGGTTATACCCCGACCGATGCGATACCGCCTGTGAACAGGGCGAGCGTCAAGGACATCGATATGGACTTGGAAGGTAAGATAATACCCAAAACAGAGCAGCTTGAGATAAGCAACGACCTTACCGACGAGCAGAAAATGGAGATACTTGAAAAACGCCGCGAGGAAAAGGTACAGAATTTTGTGCTTGACAACGACCGCAACGACGAGGAGCAAAAGACCCGCGCGGCGGCAAACGACAACAGAGAGGCATTGCCTATAGATGAATTTACGTCGTTTGAGCAGTCGCAGGACGTGCTGGCGGACATAATGCAGCTGAAAAGCAACATTGTGGTAAGGCTGTGCGTGCTGGTGTTCACATCGCTGTTCTCGGTATATTTGACGGTGGCGAATGATCTGGATCTGCCGATAGTTTCTATGTTCAGCCGCAACTACAGCCCTGAGGCTTTTGTGTTCACGCTGACGATACTGGGAATTATTTCGGCGTTCGTATCATACACGGTAATATTCAGCGGACTGAAAAAACTGTTCTCTCTGAAAGCCGACTGCGACAGCATTGCTGCTATAGGCATGGTGGTAACGATAATTACGGGCATTGTGAATCTGTTTGCGCCCGAATCTATACAGACGGGAAACTACCATATTTACACGGCGGCTGCTATTCTGGGTATGCTGTTCAACACGCTGGGCAAGCTTTCGATGGTAAACCGCGCGGACAGAAACCTTCGCTTTGCGGCAGGGGAATTTGAAAAGCACGCGTTTGCAAAGGTCGAGGACGAGGACGTTGCCTACAAATTTACGAAGGGTACGCTCGATGATTTTGCAGAGCTGGTCACAACGCGTGAGACAGAGTTTGTTGACGATTTTCTGAAAAATTCGTACTCTTCGGATATTTCCGACGAGTTCAGCAAAAAGGCAGCCCCGATAATGGCTATTGCAGGCGTGGCTGCGGCTCTGATAAGCCTGCTGCTGAATCGCTCGGACGCCGGTATGGCTGAAAAGGTAGTTACGGCGCTTAGCGCGATGTGCGGACTTATAACGCTTTGCTCGTCGTTTGCGCTGATGCTTATTGTAAATCTGCCGCTTGCAAGGGCTTCAAAGAAGTATTTGCAGTCGTCGGCGGTGCTGCTGGGTTACTCGGGTGTTGAGGAATATTCCGACACCAACTCGGTGCTTATAGATGCAGAGCAGCTGTTCCCCGACGGCATGGTAGACCTTGTGAACCTGAAAGCTATGTCATCTACTCTTATAGAGGACTGCATACTGTACGCTGCGAGCCTTTCCTGCCAGGCAGGGGGCATTATGAAGCCGACGTTTTACAAGATGCTTCGCGGCAAGACGGAGATGCTATACCCTGTAGAAAGCTACATCTATGAGGACGGTCTGGGTCTCTCGGGCTGGATAGAGCACAAGAGGATACTTTTCGGCAACAGGGAGCTTATGCAGAACCACTCGATAGAGGGCTTGCCTACGCTGGCGAAGGAGTCGGAATACTCAAAGGGCAACATACCCATATACCTTTCGATATCGGGCGTGGTAGCGGCGATATTCTTCATTCGCGTAAGCCCGAACCTTACGGTCAGCAAGTGGCTGCAAGAGCTTACAGACAAAAACGTTACGGTAGTTATAAGAACGGTGGATTCGTTTATATCTGCAAAATTTTTGTCGGAGCTGTTTGACGTTGATACGAACAGGCTGAAACTTTTGCCGTTCCGTTTCCACAGCGAATACGCGAAAGAGACCGCATATGTGCCGAGAATTTCTTCTCCGCTTATATGCAGCGGTCACTTCCATTCTATTGCCATGCTGATATGCGGTGTGAAGAACATTCAGTCTATGGCTGTAATGGGCGTTATGCTTCAGCTGACGTCCTCGGCGCTGGGTGCGCTTATAGCGCTTATTATGGTGATAATAGGCTCGCTGGGTCAGCTTTCGGCATCTATAGTGCTGGCGTATAATCTGGTATGGCTGGCGGTAACGCTCTTATTGCAGCAGATGAAAAAGGTATAGCACACGTTTATTTGCGCTTACGCGCGGCGCAGGAGCGCGTTCAACGCCCACATTTATATATTCTAACAATCATATACCTATAAAACACACCCTCCTACTTGCCACCCCAAGGAGGAACTACTGACAGAATATTCTTCCAGCGGCGCGTGAGGGGTGAGCCGTTTCTGTGGGGTAGGAGATACATAGTTGTGGTTGATATGAAAATATATTTTTCCGCAGTACGTTATAAATCAAATTCCCGCACTACTGACCTCCGTTTCCTTGCAAAC
>CANRPG010000138.1 GCA_947632425.1 uncultured Clostridia bacterium
TGATGTTGAACTGACCTACGGCATACTTGCCCTCTCTTGCCTTGTTGAGCATATCCTTTGCAGAAACTAACATAAAAAAACCTCCTGTATGTCTTTTTGAAAATGTTCATAAATATATTATAACGTATCTTTCTGAAAATTGCAATCCTTTCAGAAGATTTTTTTGTGATAATTTTCTAATATGCGACAAATAATTTTGTGTAAGATTGTTATATCTTTTATTTAAAAAACTATTGAAATTTTCAGCAGACTGTGTTATAATCTTATAGTAAACCATATTTAATAGATAAGTTTAAACAATGTTTGGAGGAAAATTTATGTTTGACAGATATTACCGCCCGTCAAAGCGCTTTTCCGCGGTAGGCATGATAAGCCTTATCGTGGCTTATATCGCACTGGGCACGGCGCTTGCGTGGGTCTACCTGTGGATAAACAGACACTGTACCATAGTTATGCTGTGCGTTTTTGCCGCCCTCGGCTACGGTGCAGTAATGGGCTTTGCCGGCAAGATGATAGTCAAGAAATTCAAGCTGCGCAATCCGACTATGGTGCTTTTAGCGCTCATCATCGGCATACTCGGCGCAACTTATGTAAAGTGGGCTATGTATGTTCACTATGACTGGCAGATGATTGCCGATCAGTATGAAGAAGAAGATACTTTTGACAGCATAAGAGATGATATGAAGTCTGCCAACGCGTATGAGCTCTTTGAAATGTATTATGATTTTGAAGATGAAAACGGAAACCCTGCCGATTTTGACGAGACATGGGACTTTCTTCAGACAAATGCCTATACATATATGAATGTTTTGTGCCTCACCAACGATGTGGATATAACCAGCCAGTTCAGTTCCTCTCAGATAGAGGAAATGAAAGACTGCAATCTGTATGAGTGGTACTATTATGACGTTATCCTCGGCGAGACAAAAGAGGAATGTAAAGCAAACGTTGAGAAGGCAAAGGCGATGAACGCCGCCGATTATATCGAGAATGTGAGAGATATTGACCTTGAAGACTTTGTAGCAGATTATTACGGCACTATCGAAGTACCGTCTATCGGCAAAGTGCTCCTGCACCCCGGCGAGCTATGGTCAAGGATAAAAGAAATAAATGAAGTCGGCAGATGGTCATATTCTTCTTCGCCGTCATATTCATCAACAACTACAAACAGCGAGTCTGTCACGGGCGTTATGCTGTGGATAGTATGGATAGCCGAGCTGTTTGTAATAAACTTCTTCGCTCTCACAATAGCATATTCGCAGGCTAAAGAGATATTTATAGAGCAGGATAACGACTGGGCGCAGACATATGATAACAACAGGCTCACATTCAATCCTATGAATGGCAATCAGCTCAAATCGATGCTTGAAATGTCGGGCGACAATGTATCAAATCTTGTGCCTGTGGCAGCTACGAGTCTCAGCGGCAGACCGTACTTAAAACTTACCTTCTCGCACGCAAGAGATTTCTCCGAAGTATATCTCAATGCTTACAGCATGACCTATAACCACAAGAACAGAAACTATGTGTCGTCCAAGATATTCAAGGGCTTGAAGATAACCCCCAAGCAGGCGGGAATATTGCTTTCGATGTTTAACATACCGCCTCAGGGCAGAATAGCTTCCGACCCCGAATTTGTAGAGTGGCAGAGAAGCGGCGGCGCATCGGTTGGCGGCGGTTATCAGCAGACAAGCGCTGCCCCTCAGCAGACGGCTGCACCCATGCAGGAAGCTGTTGAGACCTGCGGCAGCTGCGGCGTTCAGATACCTGCCGGCAAGAAGTTCTGCCCCAACTGCGGCGCACCCGTTGAAAGACCTGCAACTTCAGCGCTTGACGGCGCGCTTGACAAGCAGTCGTTTGAGGCGTGGAAGAAAGCAAGAAGCGGCGGCAACGGCGACGAAATGGACAGCGTTTCTACCGACGATATAGATACTACAGATCTTTAAAAAACCACGGTGGCGGCGCGTTTTGTGCCGTCACTGTCTTTAGTATATTGACAGGAGGAACACTTATGGATAACAACGTAAAAACCATCATCAAAAAACGCTTGGAGCGCACCGCAGAGGCTCTTCGTAAAAACAATATGGCAGCGTATGTCTGCGATACCAAAGAAGACGCGCTGAAACTTGTAGAGCAGCTTATGCCGCAAGGCTCGTCTGTCGGCTGCGGCGGCACGATGAGTATGCAGGAATGCGGCGTTGCAGACCTTGTAAAGTCTGGCAAATATAACTTTATAGACCGCACAAAGTGGGAGAATACCGACGAATGCTATAAAGAAATGTATGGCGCTGACTTCTTCATTTCCTCGTCAAATGCCGTTACCGAGAGCGGTCTGCTATATAACGTTGACGGCAACTCAAACCGCGTTTCGATGATAGCATACGGCCCTAAAAAAGTCATAATGCTGGTAGGGTATAATAAAATAGTGCACAGCCTCGATGATGCCGTAAGACGCGTTAAAGAGATAGCCGCACCTGCAAACTGCGTAAGGCTGGGCTGCAATACATACTGCGCCGAAAAAGGGGAGTGCATGGGAATTGACGGCGGCATGATCGACGGCTGCAAAGGCGATACCATATGCTGCAACTTTCTCATCTCAGCCAAACAGCGTCAAAAAGACCGCATAAACGTGATACTAGTCGCCGAAGAACTGGGGTATTAAAACCGCATAAAATAAGAGCCAAGGCTTTGCTGCCGTGGCTCTTTCTTTTTATATGTCTTTTGTGAATATGTCTGGCACACCCTGCGCTGAAAGCTCCGAGCGCTGCTGAGGCGTTAGCGGCAGTACACACCCTTTGCCGCTGACAGGGTATTTGCCGCTTTCAATATCTGCGTAAAGACCGCCAACATATTCAAGCCAGCGGCTCGCGTATTTTTCGGGGTTTATCACCTTGAAAAAATCATATCCGCCTGCGCTGTAAAATGCCGTCAGCGCATCTTCAAGGCAGTCAAAACAGCCGCTTGGAAGTGTGAAATCTTTGCTATCCCACTGTGCATACCCTACTTTATCCGCAGTTTCGAGCATTTTTTACTCCTCCATCAGGCTTTCCATTTCGTCAAGCAGCTCGCCCATAAGCGCAATTGCCTCGTTTATCGGCTGCGCAGTCGCCATGTCAACGCCTGCACCGCGCAAAAGCTCGATAGGCGTTTTGCTGCATCCGCCTTTCAGAAAGTCTTTGTAATGCTCTGCCGCCTCTTTGCCGCCTTGAAGTATCTTCTGTGAAAGCGCAATGGCAGCCGCATAGCCGGTAGAGTATTGATATACATAAAAATTGTAGTAAAAATGCGGTATTCTTGCCCACTCCATGGCAATTTCTTCGTCAATAACTATGTCATCGCCGAAGTACAGCTTGTTTAGATCTCTGTAAATGTCGCGCAGAACTTCTTCGGTAAGGCTCTCGCCGCGCTGTGTCATCTCGTTGATTTTCAGCTCAAACTCCGC
The DNA here is from genome assembly GCA_947632425.1 of uncultured Clostridia bacterium. Classification (GTDB taxonomy): domain Bacteria; phylum Bacillota; class Clostridia; order Oscillospirales; family Ruminococcaceae; genus UBA7477. Next base: position 3,443 of record CANRPG010000138.1, read on the forward strand.
AAACATCGTCTGCCTGAAAAGCGTCGTGCGAAACTGCTCCAGAAAGTAGTTTATCAGAAACGCCCTGCGCTTTTTGTCGGTTGACTTTTTCAGAAGATACTGCATAAGCAAAGCTTCGTTGCAGGTAGATGCCACTTCCGCCACAAAAATAACATAGTCGCTGTATGTCACAGGCTGATTTTTGTTTGAAAGATATGAGTGTATCGCGTGTCCCATTTCGTGCGCCACGGTAAACTCGCTGTCAAGCGTGCCGCTGTAGTTGAGAAGAACGAACGGGTGAACGCGCGCTCCTGCCGAGTACGCCCCCGAGCATTTTCCCTCGTTTTCGTAAACATCGCACCAGCCAGAAGAAAATCCCTCGTCAAGTATCGCGATATAGTCTTCGCCCAGCACCGAAAGCGCATCTTTTATCTCTGTTTTCGCATCTTCGTAAGATATCTTCACATCGCACTCTGAAACTATCGGCGTGTAAAGGTCGTAAAAATGCAGCTCGTCAACGCCAAGCAGTTTCTTTCTCAGGCGTACATATCTGTACATCTGCCCCATATTCGCGTGTACTGCTTCTATCAGATTTTTGTACACCGAAACGGGTATCTCGTTGCCGTCAAGCGCCGCCTCAAGCGCAGAGGGGTACTTTCTCGCTTTTGCAATAAAGTCAAGCTTTTTGGTCTGCGCACTAAGAGTTGCAGCCATGGTGTTCTTAAAAGAAGTATAAGTGCTGTACATTGATTTGAACGCACTTTCGCGCAGTTTTCTGTCAGGCGACTGCATGAGCGAAATATATGTGCCGTGCGTTACCTGATGCGCCTTGCCCTCGCTGTCCATAGCATCGGGGAATTTCAGATCGGCATCAGAAAACATATTGAATATATTTTCGGGCGACTGTCCAAGCTCAGCCGAAAGCGAAAGTATGCGTTCCTCGGCATCAGAAAGTATGTGTTCCCTCTGTCTGCGTATGCGAGTGAGAGCCAGACTGTAAAGCTCCAGCCGCGGCTCTTGTTTGTAAAATTCCTCCAGCGTTTGATCGCTTATCGAAACTATCTCGGGCGACATAAACGAACAGCGGCTGTTCAGCTGAACGATAACAGACATCAGTCTGCCGCACAGATCCTGATACTTAGAAACGCGCGTGTCCTCGTCCGATTTTCTCTGTGCGTAGTTTATAAGGGAATCGGCAACAACGCTTATTTTGTCGTCGCACTGCAAACAGTCATATAAAGCCTGCGCGCTCTGCGAAAGTTTTCCTTTGTAGTTTTCAAGCTCCTCGCCGTATGCCGCAAGCTTTTTCAGATCTTCCTCCCAAGCCTCATCGGTGGGGTATAGGTCATTTATCGCCCATTTTGTTTCGTCGGGCAATTCGCTCCTTTGCGGTACTCTGTTTTCAGCCATAATATCACTCCTAAAAGGTTACTAATAACAGTATACCACGCTTTTTTAAAAACTTCAATACCGCGGCATTATTTTTTGTTCCCATGGCAGGCAGACGAGTTCGGGCAGCAGCCGCAGTTGCAGCCGCAGCTTTTCTTGCCTTTTTTCTTGTCCTTTACTATAGACATTATTATACCGATAACTATCGCGGCCAGCACGATAATCACCGCCACAGTTCCCAAGTATTCCATAATACGCATCTCCCGTTTGTATAGTGTTATAACGCCCTCTGCCATTGCGACAGAAGACGTCATAACTGCTGTTTTGTTTTGTATGATGAAGAGATCTTTTAGCTTTATTATATTACGCTTTTACCCTTACGCTTCTTGTAAGTTTTGTACTTTCTTTGTACGGTCTGAAAAGCATATAGAGCAGTGCAATAATTATCGCGCAGGCGGCTATCATGCCTATAATGCTGCCGTCACCGGCGATAAGCGAACCTATCTGGTATACGCACAGTGAAATTATATATGCAAAACCGCATTCGTAACCTATAGCGAACCAAGTCCACTTTGCGCTGTTCATCTCACGCTTTATAGCTCCGATCGCCGCAAAGCAAGGCGCACACAGCAGGTTGAATATCAGGAAAGATAGTCCGCTTGCCGCCGTGAATGCCGCCGC
>CANRPG010000139.1 GCA_947632425.1 uncultured Clostridia bacterium
CCTTACCGACAGCGCCGCGGAGCTTGTTGCAAAACTTGCTGACGGCGGCATGAGAGACGCTCTTTCACTGCTGGATCAGTGCATTGCATATTCAAAAGATGTTGATCTCGATACCGTTTCTGCTGCCGCTGGCATCGCAGAGCGCGACTATCTTTTCCGTCTTTTAGAATGTTTTGCAGACAAAGATGCGGTAACGGCGATTGACATAATAGCTCAGCTTTATGACCGCTCAAAAGATATGCAGCGGCTGGTGGACGAGCTTATCTCGCAGATGAGAAACGTTATGCTTGCAAGATCGGTAAAGAGCGATTCGGCGTTTGTATGCCTGCCCGACGAGATAGAGCGCATACGCAAGATAGCCGAAAAACTCGATACACAGCGAATACTGCAAATGCTCGATATACTGCAAAATTGCAGCGAGCGCCTTATGCGTGTTACAGCAAAACGCGTTGAGATAGAAATGTGCGTTGTAAGGCTGTGCGGCAATGATGTGGGCGCTGCAAAGACCGCGGCTGTTTCAACCGTCAGCGACAGTGAGATAGCGGCTTTGCGTAACCGCATTGCGGCACTTGAAAAGGCTTTGAAAAACGGCGTGGTAAAGCAAAATACACCTATGAAAGAAGAACCGCTTGTTCCGCAGGAGCACGCGCCGATAGCAGAGCCGAAAGTCGATGTTTCAAAGCTGCGACCCGAAGATTTTTCGCCGCTGGCAGAGTGGGCAGACATACTTGACGAGCTTTCACAGCGCGATGCGGCGACCGCAGGTTTTCTGGCAGGCTCAAAAGCGTTTGTGTATGAAAACGTAATGCTGCTGGTGGTAGACAACGACTTTTTCCTGAAGATGTTCAAGGAAACAAAATGCGCCGTCGTGCTTTCGCAGATACTGACAGAGCGGTACGGCAAGCAGTTCGCCATAAGGGTGCGTTCGGCAAAGAACGCAGTCCCCGGCGAGGATTCACCCGTAAACAAACTGCTGAAAAGAGCGCAAGGCTCCGACGTGGCAGTTGAAATAAAATAGAAAACTAATTTTAAGGAGAAATAATTATGAAAGCAAGACTTCCGCAGGGAATGGGCAAAGGCCCTTCCGGCAATGTAAATCAGATGCTCAAACAGGCTCAGAAAATGCAGGAGCAGATAACCGCTTTGCAGGCAGAGCTTGAAGAGAGAGAGTTTTCCGCTTCGGTAGGCGGCGGAGCTGTAGATATTACCATAAACGGCAAAAGACAGGTACTGAAACTTAATATCAAGCCCGAAGTCGTTGACCCCGAGGACGTTGAAACGCTGCAAGACCTCGTTATGAGCGCGTTCAACGAGGCTATAAGGGTGCTCGATGAGGAGTCTGACGCCGAAATGCAGAAAGTCACCGGCGGCGTTTCCATACCCGGTCTGTATTGATAATGGCTGACAGTAACGCATTGGCGCTGACAGTGCTTGCAGAGCACTTTGCAAAGCTGCCCGGCATAGGCATGAAATCCGCACAGCGGCTGGCATATCACGTTGTTTCCATGCCCGACAGCGAGGCTCGGGCTTTTGCAGATGCCATAATAACCGCGCATAAAACGGTGCATGAGTGCAGTGTGTGCTGCAACCTTACCGACAAAACATTGTGCCCTATCTGCGGCAGTGACAGGCGCGACAGGTCGGTCATCTGCGTGGTGGAAAGCCCCAAGGACGTCACCGCATTTGAGAGAACGAAGGAGTATAAAGGGGTGTATCATGTCCTGCACGGGCTTATATCGCCTATAGATAACGTTATGCCCGAAAGTCTGCGGATAAAACAGCTTTTGGCAAGATTGCAGGACGGCACGGTGAAAGAGGTCATCATGGCGACCAACCCCACCGTTGAGGGCGAGGCAACGGCGATGTATCTTTCGCGAATGCTCAAACCGCTCGGCGTTAAGGTGACAAGGCTGGCGTTCGGTCTGCCCATGGGCGCAGTGCTCGAATTTGCCGACGAGGTAACGCTGTATAAGGCGCTGGAAAATCGAAATGAAATATGAGGGAAGAAACGGTTTCATGCTTTTGTGTGAAGCCGTTTGTTTTGTGTATTGTTTGCGCTTACGCAGTGTCTTGTCGGCTTAAGCCTCCAAGCCAGCAATGACACACATTGATACTTCGTATCAAGTGCAAATTACTTCGGCGACTTTTATTGGGTCGCCGATTTTGCATAGTCCGTTTAATATCAATAGTCGTAAACCCTGTCAAGAAACCAAAAGTTTTCGCTCAAGCCTTTTTCAAAAGGCTTGCGGGGGTACGGGGGCGGCGCCCCCGAAAACACAGCGTGCGCTCTGCAAGAGGTGAATTAGAAAACAGTCCTGTGGACTGTTTTCTAAGAGGAGAGGCTCTGCAAGAGAGAGCCTCTCCTTTGAGAAGACCTTATCTCTCTTTCTGCGTTCTCTCAGAGAACGCCACGCAAAGTGAAAAGTCCCGACGTCTTGCTTCTTGCCTCTCGTCATCTTGCTTCTAGTCCCCGACCACGCCACCCCCCTCTCTATCGCTGCTGACAGAATATACTTCCAGTTGCATGGACGGGGTGGTTGGAATTAGTGGGGAGAGTGTGGGTGAGGTATGGTCGGAGACTTGCTGTAGGCGCGAGATAGTGAAAATATTTCGATAAATTTTTTGAATGTTATACGTTTTCGTTTAACATTTGGCGTTTAGCCGCTGATAGTGAAAAACATTTTCAAAATTTATATTTACTATCAGGAGGATCATATGTCACAGAAAAATTATCACACCGACAACAAATCGTTCATTATCTACAAAGAATGGGAAGAATGCGTGGACGAGCTAAGCGATGAAGATGCAGGAAAACTGTTCAAAGCGCTGTTTGATTTCGCTGCACGGGGCGAAGAGTGCAAGCTGAAAGGCTGCGCAAAATTTACTTGTATGTTCATGAAAAGTGCTCTCGAGCGCGACGGCAAAAAGTGGGAAAAGGTATGCAAAGCGCGCAGTGATGCGGCAAAGGCGAAACACGCAAAAGAAGAAAACTCTGCAAAAGCTGCAAAAGCTACAGATAAAGATAAAGAAAAAGAGAAAGAGAAAGAAAAAGATAAAGATAATGTTTATGTTTATGATAAAGAAAAAGAAAAAGAGCGCCGCGCGCCCCACAACAGCAGCGCAAAAACGTTTGACATTGACGAGTTTGAAAAGTTCATGCGCGATTACAAACCAAAACTCAGCAGTCAGAAGCAAGATGACGAGAAGTAAAAAGCAAATTCTTGCTTCTATCTGAACAGCAATTATGAAAATCTGCCGCAAAGCCTTAAAAAGCGTTTCTAACCTCTAACATCTTATCTCTAACCTCTAATAGGGCAAGAAGTTAGAGATTTTCACATAGCTGTTGCGCACGCAAGCGCGCGCAGGAAAGAGAGATATGGCTTCTCAAAGGGGGAGCCGTACACATCTGAATTATGACCTCAAAGACGCGCGCAGGAAAGAGAGATATGGCTTCTCAAAGGGGAGGCTCAGCTATTAGAAGCAAGAAAACAAGAAGCAAGCGGCAAGAAAGTGCACTTTATAAGCTTAGCGCGTAATTTTCAAAACGCTCGTCTTGCCTCTTGCTTCTTGGTAAACCGCAGGTATAGAAAACTGCTGCAAAGCCTTAAAAACCGTTTCTAACCTCTAACATCTTATCTCTAACCTCTAATAGGGCAAGAAGTTAGAGATTTTCATATAGCTATTGCGCACGCAAGCGCGCGCAGGAAAGAGAGATATAGCTTCTCAAAGGAAAATCCCTCTCTTGCAGGGATTTTCCTCTTGTGAAATAGTCCACCGGACTATTTCACAATTCACCCTTTGCGGAGCGCACGCTGTGTCTTTGTGGGGCTCTGCCCCACACCCCGCAAGCCTTTTGAAAAAGGCTTGAGCGAAAACTTTTCTTTTCTTGACAAGATTTTAAAGTTAGTCCGAAAGTTGAAATTACAGCTTCTTGCCTCTTGCCTCTTGTCTCTTGCTTCTAGTTTCCAAAAATAGGCATAAAAATATTTCTAAATACTCTAGAAAAAATGCTCGGAATATGTTATAATAGAAATGCAGTGGCTTTACTGCCGACATTTTTTTAACGGAGGAATTTTTATGCTGACAGATATTGAGATAGCTTCATCGGCTAAAATGCTGAAAATAAAGGACATCGCCGCCGCCTTGGGCATAGCGGAGGACGATATAGAACCCTACGGACAGTATAAGGCGAAACTCTCGGAGAGCTTGTTTGAAAAGCTCAGCGGAAAGGAAGACGGCAAGCTTATTCTGGTCACTGCCATTAACCCCACCCCGGCAGGCGAGGGCAAGACCACAATTTCGGTAGGTCTGGCGGAGAGCATGGCTAAGATAGGCAAAAATGCTGTGCTTGCTCTGCGCGAGCCGTCTCTCGGCCCTGTGTTCGGCATAAAGGGCGGTGCGGCAGGCGGCGGATACGCGCAGGTAGTGCCCATGGAGGACATAAACCTGCATTTTACAGGCGATATGCACGCTATCACGGCGGCAAATAACCTGCTGTGCGCGCTTATTGACAATCACATTCAGCAGGGCAACGAGCTTAAAATAGATCAGCGGCGCATTCTTATAAAACGCTGCCTTGATATGAACGACAGGGCGCTGCGCAACATTGTTATAGGTCTTGGCGGCAAGGTGAACGGCGTACCGCGCGAGGACGGTTTTCAGATCACCGTTGCAAGCGAGGTAATGGCTATTTTATGCCTCGCTTCTGACCTTGCAGACCTCAAAGCGCGTCTTGAAAGAATTTTAGTGGCATACACTCTTGACGGCAAGCCTGTTTACGCCAAAGATCTTGGCGGCTGCGGTGCTATGACAGCGCTTTTGAAAGATGCACTCAAACCGAACCTTGTTCAGACTTTGGAGAACACCCCTGCAATTATGCACGGTGGGCCTTTTGCTAACATAGCGCACGGCTGCAACTCGGTAAGGGCTACAAAGCTTGCCCTAAAACTGGGTGATTACTGCATTACCGAGGCAGGCTTCGGCTCTGACCTTGGCGCGGAGAAGTTCATGGACATAAAGTGCCGCTTTGCAGGCTTGAAGCCCTCTTGCGTGGTGCTGGTGGCTACCATACGCGCGCTGAAATACAACGGCGGCGTACCGAAAACGGAGCTCAAGACCGAAAACGTTGAGGCTCTGCGCAAGGGCAGTATAAATCTGAAAACGCACATTGAGAATATGCACAAATTCGGCGTGCCTGTGGTCGTTGCGATAAACAGGTTCGAGAGCGACACCGATGCGGAGATAGCAGTTATTGAAGAAGTATGCTCGGAAATGGGCGTTGAATATTCTCTTGCGGAGATCTTCGCAAAAGGCGGCGAGGGCGGCAAAGACTTAGCTCAGAAAGTGTGCGACACGATAGAGAAGAAAAAGAGCGATTTCCACGTTTTGTATGACGAGAAACTGCCTATACAGGAAAAGCTGGAGATAATCGCGAAAGAGATATACCGC
>CANRPG010000140.1 GCA_947632425.1 uncultured Clostridia bacterium
AAATCACCTTATGTGATAATTATATCACACGGTCTTTTCAATGTCAATAAAAAAGTGATAAATTTATCACTTTTGTAGAAACAAACAAATACGCCTTATGCGCAGTATTTCAATTTATATATTATCACTATTTTTTCTTTCCGCGCGCTTTCTGATAACTTTTCTTAGCTCAAAAAGCATAAGAACAAGCACTGCAAGATCGCAGGCAAAAACTACAATGCCGCCAACCAAAGCTCCGTCACGCACCAAAACAAATCCTATAAAGCCGATAACGCCAAGCAGTCCGCCATACAGCAAAGTTATCAGCAGCACGGCAAAAATTCGCAGAATAAAGGGGCATTTTTTGCTTTCCAATGCGCCGAAAGAGCCGTCAATAATTATTTCGAGAAGTATCTCGATAAGCTCTTCAAACAAAAAGTCCACAAAAACGCCCCCTGATGCTAGTCAAAATATCCGTCAGGCAGGTCAAACTGCTGCATCAGGTATTTTACAATATAGCCGCGCCTGCTGCGTGCAAATTTGCGAATATTCTCCGTCCTGTTGAGATATTCTTCATACCACGACCAGATCGTGCTGTCGGTCTTTTTCATCTCTTCAAGATGCTTGTAATACACCTGCATTTCGCTGTAGCGTTCGTTATTCATATCGTCAAGAGTCTGGATTATATTTTCTTCCGTAAGTACGCCATTCAGCAGTTCTTTTACCTTTGCAATAAAATATTCTTTGCAGTCGTCACGCTCCATGAGACCCGCAAACAGCGGAGAATATCTCTCACCGTTCTCGTTCATCACATTATAGTTATCCAGCATTATATCGAGCAAGTTATTGTAGTTTGCCATGGTAACATCCTGCTCATACAGTCCCATGCAATAGTCGGTATCGTGCAGTATAAAACGCCACCTGCCGTCGGCATTGCCGCTGGTTTCCTCACCCTGCGCAGGATAATAGCGATAGCACTTGTAGTTGTTGTTAGGCCAGTCAAAGTTGTTGACGATTATATTAAAAGCATAGTTGTCAAGATAATTTTCAACGTCGATAAGCGAGGCAAGCTCGTTGTAATTCGCATCATCGGTAAGATCGGAATACGCCAGCCTGCTGTACATATCGTTGAACTCCTGCGCCGCAGCGGCAGTGTTTTCGTCATCGTCATCTGTATTTTTGTATTGCTCGCTGCCCTCGATGACCTCATACCTGCCGCTCTCGCCGCCATACTTGTCTTTCAGAAGATCATCGCAATATGTTTCATGCAGCCACAGCAGACCATAATACTCGCCGTTGAGATACGTGACCGCAGGCACAACGCCCTCGCAGTCGGTATAGCCTGCCTGTGCCGCAAGCCGCTGGTTGAGCTCATCGCGGATATATGCAAACTGAAAATCGTTGCCCGCGTTGCGCAAAACAAGCTTGTCGTACTTATCAATAGTACTGCCGTTTATGTGCGGCGTGCCGAAAATATCCGTCTCAAACTTGCCGTGGTCGGGGTCATAAGACTTTCTTGCAAACAGTTTCAGCGATTTTATCGAGGACTCGCGCGATGCCGCCCCGAATATCCTCACGCCTGCGCCCTGCTCAAACATCAGCGTGCCGTCGGCGTTTATAGCTTCAACGTATATCGGTCGCTCACTTTGCTTGCCGCGCAGCTGAAAATTCTTACCGTAAAACAGACCGTCGGGCTTGTTGAAAAGATCGTCGGGTGTACCCGTCAGCGAGAAAATTATGTTGTTGAACCGCTGATCTATCCCCAGCAGCGAAAAGAACGTGTGCGTTACCGTTTGCGACTCGCTGCCGTCAGCATAATACGCCTTTGCCCTGAGCGAGAGACATGACGGAAAATCTCCCGTTGCGCCCTCAAGCTTTATAGGCTCTGTGTACAGGTTAGTTTCTTTTGTCGGCTCGCTGCCGTCGGTCGTGTAGTACACCTGCGCGCCCTCGGGATATGTTATACCTATATTTACAGCGGTATTGAAAAACCTTGTATCGGTGACTTCTTCGCCGCTGCCGGTAAAGTTTACAGCCTCAAAAACATCAGTATTATCGTTATTATCGGTATTTTCTACAGTGCTTTCAACGCTGCTGTCTTTCACCGTCTGAGAAGAACTTTCGCTCTTTGAAGAGATGTCGCTGCTGCTGCAAGATGCAAGACTAAAAACGCACAGCACCGCCGCCGCTATTATGCTAAAAAGCCTTTTTGCTTTCATAGATCGCTCCTTTTTATGTCAGCCTTTTATAAACCTGTCCATAAGCGTGCAGCCCTTTGTTATGAATATGCCCGTCTTTTCAGCGGCTTTCTCACAAAGGCAGTCTACACCCTGTTTCTGCTCCTGCTTGTGGTATATAAGGTACGGCACCGGCTTGTTTGTGTGTGTCATAAGCGAGATAGGTGTCGGGTGGTCGGGACAGACAAGTATTTTATAGTCGCCCATTTCGTCAAGCGCCTTCATAACAGGCCCGAGTATCTTCTCATCTATAAGCTCAATAGAGCGCACCTTGTTCTCCATTTCGTGGCGGTGACCACATTCATCGGGGGCTTCAACGTGTATGTAAACAAAGTCCTGACCATTCTTCAGCTCGTTTATGCACGCCTGCGCCTTGCCTTCAAAGTTGGTGTCTATATAGCCTGTTGCGCCTTCTACCTCGATAACTTTCATGCCGCTTAAATGTCCTATGCCTTTCAGCAGGTCAACAGCCGATATCATCGAGCCTTTCAGACCGTACTTGTCTTTGAAAGACGAAAGCGGTTTTTTAACGCCCTCTCCCCACAGCCACATGGAATTTGCAGGGCGTTTGCCTGCCTTTATTCTCGCGAGGTTTACGGGGTGGTCTTTAAGTATGTCATAGCTTTTTATCATCATGTCAAGAAGCTTTGCGGCGTTGGGGCTGTCCGAAAGATAATTCTTTATCGGCTTGCCCGTTATATCATGCGGAGGAGTGAGCGTGCCGACGTCGGTAGTGCCGCCGTTCCAAATAAGGCAATGGCGGTAGCTTACGCCCGAATAAAGCTGAAATTCCTCAGAGTTGAAATGCTCTGCAAGTGTTTCAATAAGCTTTGCAGCCTCTGCGGTAGAAATATCGTCCGAGCAATAGTCTACCATGGTCTTGTCTCTGTAATCGGGCTCGTCCGAGAGTGTAACAAGATTGCACCTGAACGATACATCGCTCTCTTTCATGTCAACGCCTATAGATACCGCTTCAAGCGGCGACCGACCGCTGTAATACTTCACCGGATCATACCCCAGAACAGAAAGATTTGCAACATCGCTGCCAGGCTTCATGCCGTCATCTACAGTCTTTACAAGCCCCACTTCGCCTACAGCCGCCATTTTGTCCATATTCGGCTTGTTTGCAGCCTCCATAGGGGTCTTGCCGCCAAGCTCGGGTATAGGCAGGTCTGCCATACCGTCACACAGCATTACTACATACTTCATATATATACTTCCTTTCGTGAACAGGTAATTTACTGGTTTTGCTCTCTTCCGCGTTTGCGGCGCTTTTTGGTCTCATACATAATTGTATCTGCGCGGCGTATAAAGTCCTCCAGAGTATCCTCTTCTTTTGGTACGTCAACAATGTAACCGCAGCTTGCGCCTACTTCATAAGGCTTGCCGCTGACTTTATTGTAACCGTCAAGCATTTTCTGAACGGCTGCGACGTATTCTTCGGCTATTTTTTCGGTATAGTTGAACGCCATTACCTCAAACTCATCGCCGCCGAAACGCGCACATATCTCTCTGTGCTTTGATACCCTGCTGAGCGCGTTGCCCACCTGCAAAATAGCGTTGTCGCCCTCCAGATGTCCGTACTTGTCGTTTATAACTTTCAGGTCGTCAAGGTCAACAGCCAGCACGAACACCATTTTGCCGCGCGACTTTGCCGCCTCAAACTGCTCTGCCGCCTTGCCCTGAGCCCCTCGCCTGTTATATAGATTGGTCAAAGGGTCGCGCACATACATTCTTTCCAGCATACTTGAATATAGCGTAAGTTTTGAGCGCACCCTGATATTTTCAAGCGCAGTGCTTATATTCATTTTCCACGTGTTGAATATAACGCTGCTGCCTATGTAGCCGTCGCAGCTCAGCGCGATATACCCGAAATTTCTGTCCTGAAAATGCAGCGGAGTTATAAAGAAAGCATTCGCAAACGCATTTTTGGAATACAGCGCAGGCAGCATCTCGCCGCGGCTGAAAGTAAAGTTAGGCAGATAATCGCCTTTTTCTCGCGCTATACGGCAGTCTATAGTATCGGTATAGTCGCAGTGATCCATCTTTAACTTTTCATCGGTATTTTCAAGATGAGTATTCAGGCAAAGATAAAACCTGTCAACATAAATATCTTCTATATAGTATCGCAGCTTCTGGAACGCCGCATCAAAGTTGTTTACATATGTAAGGTCTTCGCTCATTCTGATAAGCCGCTTTGACATGGTCTTGAAGCGCTCGTTGTCAGAGTTTATATCGCGTATCATGGTGTTGTGCTTATCATCACCGAAAGCAGCGCAGCCGCAGCTTTCCGAAAGCGACAGCCTATTCTTTATCCGAACGTGCATAAACTCGCCCTTGCCAAGCTTCATCACTTCGGGTATTATATTTACCGCGCTCTCCCCTGCCGATACGAATTCTATCGCAACGGTGGTTATCGAGGGGCAGTGCGCAGATGAGAACCTTATTCCGCCAAATCCTGTAACAGCAACATCTTCGGGTACTTTAACGCCTGCCCTTGAAAGCTCGTCGCTTATGCCCATTGCAATATTGTCGTTGGCGCAAACGAAAGCCTGCGGCAGCTTACCGCACTGCTGCACATACTCGCGAATTTTAGTTACCGCCTTGTATTCATCAAACCCCGAAAAGCACACCCTCTTTTTCTCATAAGGTATGCCGTGGTCTTTAAGCGCCTTTCTGTATACCGCAAAACGGTTATCACTTTCAAGGTCGTTTTCATACGCGCCGACATAGTTTATCTCGGTAAATCCATGCTTTGTTATAAGATGCTCCACAAGCTCATAAAGTCCGCCGCAATAGTCAATATCAACGCTGTGGCAGCCGGGCAGGTTTTTGCCTACCGAAATAACGGGCACGCCGCTTTGATGTGCACGCGCTAAAATTTTGTCAAGAGCTTCGTGAGTTGGTATGGTTGCGGGAAGGACAATAAGCACGCTGAACTTTTCAAAGTTTATAAGGTCGAATATTTTTTCCTCTCCGCTGTCGTGAAGCGAATGGTTCGTGGTATTACTGAGCGGACAGAAAAACGCCGTGTCAAAGCCTTTTTGTTTTGCGGCATCTAAAATGCCTCTGCATATCTTGTCCTGATATTCTGCGTTTACGCCTGCATATGCCACTGCTATGCGCAGTTTATTTTCGGGCATAAGTTTTTCACCTCTGTGCAAGTTTCATACATAATA
>CANRPG010000141.1 GCA_947632425.1 uncultured Clostridia bacterium
AGTCCGGTGGACTGTTTCTGGAGAGGGGAGGCTCTGCAAGAGAGAGCCTCCCCTTTGAGAAGTTATCGCTCTCTTTTCGCGTTCCATTATGGAACGCCATACAATGTGAAAAATTCATAACAATAAAAATGCGCCAAAGTGTTAGCATACTTATAATGAAAAGATACCCAAAGTAAAGTGAGGCGGTGAACAGCTCCGCAGGTTAGCTGCGACAGCAGCAAAAATAACTCTTGCCTCTTGCTTCTAAATCTCTTGCCTCTAATAGCGCAAATTAAAATCAGCAACCTACTTTTTCTTTTTAAGCCTATACTTTGCCGCGGCGTGAAAGCTGCCCGACGTGAGCGAATACATAAGCTTGGGGCTTATAACATAGCACAGACTGCCGCCTGTGCGCTTGAACATTCCCTTTACATATCTTGTATACGCTTCGTCGTTTATCTTTTCGGCAGGGGTAACGGCATCGACGGGCGTTGTTCTCATCTTTACCGCTTCGTCTACCAGAATACCCACCTTCATTCCGTCCTCCTGCGTTACAACTATGCACCTTCTGTCCATATCCTCTTTCGGCGGCATACCAAAACGCACACGGGCATCTATAACAGGCACGGTATCTTCATCTACTTTTGTAAAGCCCAGCACATAGTCGGGAAACTCGGGCACAGAATAAATATCCCCTGCCTGACATAGTTTTACTACATTTTCAAACGGTATGGCAAAGTCTTTTCCGCCGACTTTCGTCATCAGCATAATTGTCGTTTCAACGCTCTCCTGCTGCTCGTCATCGTCGTCGAAGTCCATAAAGTTGTTTACTATTTCTATATTACCCATATGCTACTCCTTTATTTTGCGCAGAAGCGTTTCGGCTATGCTGTCAAGCTGCACCTGCCTGCACGCCGCTCCTTTTTCAAGCGCCACCTTCGGCATACCGTACACAACGCAGCTTTCCTCGTCCTGCACCACGGTATATCCGCCTGCATCTTTTATCATTTTCAGACCGTTCGCGCCGTCGCTGCCCATACCGGTAAGCAGCACCGCGAGGGCATCTTTCTTGCCGCATGCCGCAACGCTTTCAAACATGACGTCTACCGACGGGCAATGACCCGACACCTTTTTGCCTGCCAGCGATGTAATAAAATACCCGTTCTCATCTTTATACACTTTCAGATGCCTTTTGCCTGCGGCTATTGCAACACTGCCGTTATGCAGATACTCGCCGTGCTTTGCTTCCATTATATCAAGCTCGGGGAACTGCTGGCGAAGTCTTTGCGCGTATATAGCGGTAAAGTTTTCTGGCATATGCACTACCACCACAACGGGCGGCGTATCTGCGTTAAAGCCGCAGAGTATCCTCGGCACTGCTTCAGTTGCGCCCGTAGAGCCGCCAATGGCGATTATCCTGCTGTTTTTTGCCGTTTTAAGAGGGTTTCTGTGCATAACGTTATACACAACGCTCCCTGCCCTTACGGTGGTAGCGGCGTTTGCAGATTTTATCCGCACAATAAGCTCTGATGCAAATGCGTTTAGTTCATCGCTGCTGGTGATATGCGGTTTACATACATAGTCTACCGCGCCTGCCTCAAGCGCTGCAAAGGCATTCAGCGGCGTGGAAGAACATATCACCACAGGCAGAGGGAACTGCGGTATAAGCTGCTCTAAAAAACGTATACCGTTCATTTTTGGCATTTCAATATCCAGTACCATAACGTCCGGCTTATATTCAATTATCTTGTCTCGCGCTTCGTAAGGGTCGCCTGCGGTAGCGATAACTTCTATTCTGTCGTCGTGGCTTATAAGCTTTGCAGCCACTTCGCGGAACAGCTGTGAATCGTCCACCAGCAGCACTCTTATCTTGCTGCTCTTGCTGCCGTTCATGATATTCTCCTTGTGTGTTTCAAGATCACGGTTTTCTGTAGATGGCAGGGCGCACCCTGTCAAAGTTCTTGTTATTTATAAATTCTGTATGACCTATATACAAAAATGCATCATGGTTCATGTTTTCATAAAATCTCTGGCAGAGCCTTTCTGTGGTGGGCTCGTCAAAGTATATCATAACGTTGCGGCAGAGTATCAGATCAAATGTCTTTTTGAATGCAATAGGCTCCATAAGGTTATGATACCTGAAAACAACTTCCTGCCTTATTCTGGGCACCACCTGATACGAACCGTCTTTCAGCCTTGTGAAATACTTATCCTGCCATGCCTTGGGCAGTTCTTTTACAGACTCCGCGGTGAACACGCCGCGTTTTGCTATATCCAGAGCGTTGAGCGATATATCGGTCGCCAGTATCTTGCAGTCCCACGCCGACTTGCGGAAACCGAAGTAGTCGTCTATAAACATAGCTACGTTGTAAGGCTCGTTGCCGTATGAGCAGCCTGCGCTCCATATACACAGCTGTCTTGTGTTATTCTCCCTCTCCATTTTGGGAAGAAAGTATTTCACCAGATGATCAAAATGATCCGACTCACGGTTGAAATATGTATGGTTGGTGGTCAGCTTGTTTATAATGTTGGCTATCTCCATTCCCGATTTGTCGCTGAACGCGGCATCGAGAAAGTCGCCAAAGCTTTTATAGCCGTTCTGCTCAACATAATATGCCAGCCGATATTCCACCAGCTGCTGTTTGTTTATAAGGTCTATGCCGTATTTTGACTTGATAAATGTCGTAAGTCTCAAAAAATCCTGAGAACTTATTTCCATACCGCTTCTCTCCTTGCCTGTCAGTCTTCTGCAATTTCTTCGGGTCTTATCAGTTTGAAAAGCCCCTCGCTTGTGTTTACCACCGCGCTTACAAAGCCTTTTTTGCCGGGCGTGCCGCTTATACTGCTGCTTGAAACATCTATAACGTCGCCCACGCTTTGAACTATAAGCCCCAGCGAGCTGCCCTTTATCTCGTATACTATTATGCAGCTGTGCCTGTCGTACTCATCGCACTCGCCGTAAAACCTCATCGCCGTATCAATAACGGGTATTGCCTTGCCGCGCAGATTTATCAGCCCTTTTATATAGTCGGGCAGCATAGGCACAAAGGTTATCTCGGGTATCTCTATAATATTCGTAACAATAGATATGTCTATAGCATACCCTTCATCGCCGCAGTTGAAAGTAAGCAGGCGTATATTCTCATTTTCAGAGGTATTTTGCACCGCTGTCGCCCCCTTTCTATTTACCGAAAACTTTGTTTATAATGCAGCCTACGTCCGCTATCAGCGTCATACTGCCGTCGGCAAGTATTGAGCAGCCTGAAAGCCCGTTCTCATTAAGGTTATACTGACCGAGGATCGGCGAAAACGGCTTTGTTACTATCTGCTGCTCGCCTATCAGCGAATCTGCAAACAGGCACACGCGCTTGTGTTCTTCTTCGCAGAATATCATTATGCCTTCATCTAAGCTGCCCACTTGGCTCTCAACGCCGAAATACTCAGGCAGGCTTATAACGGGGTAGCACTTGCCGCGTATCATTATAAGCTGCGTGCCGTCTGTATCGTAAACGATATTTTGCATATCTGCTTTGAATATCTCTTTTACCGAAGATATAGGCACTGAGAGATCCATACAGCCGACCGCCACCTGCATAACGTCGTTAATTGAAAGCGAGAGCGGTATTTTTATAATGAACTTGCTTCCCACGCCCAGTTCGGATTCAACGATAAGCTTGCCGCCTATCTTTTCGAGATTCTGGTTCACAACGTCCATTCCCACGCCTCTGCCGGAATAGTTGGTGACCTTCTCGTTGGTCGAAAAGCCTGCTTTCATTATAAGCCCCAGAGCCTCCTGCTTGGTGTACTCCGATTCGGGCTTTTTGAGTATGCCCTGCTTTTTGGCTTTTGCAAGTATTGCGTTGTGATCCATGCCTGCGCCGTTGTCTTCAACGGTAATTATTACCTCGCTCGAACTATTCTCGGCAGAAAGGGTCACGGTAGGTTTTTCGGTCTTGCCCTTTTGTTTGCGCACCTCGGGTTCTTCAATTCCGTGGTCTACGGCGTTCCTTACAAGGTGCATAAGTGGGTCGTTGAGTATATCCACCACCGACTTGTCAACTTCCGTTTCCTGCCCCACGAACACAAGCTCAACGCCCTTGCCTAGGTTCTCGTTCATATCGCGCACTACCCTGTTCATTTTACTGAACGCATTCGCAACGGGTACCATTCTTATAGACATAACTACATCTTGCAGCTCGTCAGTCAGCTTTTTCAGATTTCTCGCCGATGTGCTGAAGCGATCGAGCGATGCCATATAAGGCTTTAAGTCGGGGCTGGAAATTACCGCAGATTCTGTTATAACTATCTCGCCCACAAGATCCAGCAGAGTATCCAGCTTGGCAAGGCTTACAGACATCATGCCGCCGCCCCTCTCGGAGGACTTTTTCTTTTCAGCCGCGCCCTGCTGTTTTGCGGGCTGAGGGGCAGGCTGCTCGGGCTGAAGCGTAGGCTTGGGGGCTGCTTTGGGCTTTTCCACCCACTCTACCGAGTCAACATCTATAGCTTTTTTCGCGGTATTTACTACAGCGTCCTTGTCATCTGTTATAAGTTTAAGGTACAGACCGTTTGCCGTAATAATATCGTTTGCGTTGTCCGCGTTTATGTCAAGGGGTATGGTCTTTGTTACCTCGCACACCTTGCCCAGCGAGCGCATAAGCAGCATTGCCCTTACCGCAGGCATAGCGCAGGTCTCGGCATACTTGACTTTCAGCGTTAGTATGTCGTCGCCCTCGTCGTCGGTAAAAATATCCTCCTTGGGCATAACGCTTTTTATCTGCTGTCCGTCGGCAGACTTCATAACATCGGCATAGGCGCGTATCTTGGCTATCTGCTGAGTAAAATCGGTAAGTTCGGCTGATTCATCGCCCAAAATATCTATCTCGCTCTTCATGCTGTCGGAAGCCTGAAAAACAAGGTCGAACAGTATTTTCTTGTCATACGCAATATCGGGCTTATCTCTTATTATAGAGAACAGATCCTCGGCTGCGTGCGCGAGTTTTTGCAGGTTCGTAAGACCCATCATCGAGGACGAGCCCTTTACCGTGTGCATTATCCTGAATATCTCGGCAACATCGTCGGGGGCAATGGTATCCTCTTTTTCGGTGCGCATAAGTATGTCGTCCAGCTGCTCTAAAAGCTGCTGTTCTTCGTATATATACACATCGAGCATCTGCTCTAAGCTTTCGTCAAATTTCGGCAAGATATATCACCTCACGCTAAGTTTTTATACATAATATAATTTTATACAAAAGTGTTGATAATTCGCGCTTACGCGCAGCCTGCGGAGCGGTTAAACGCTCCACTGTAGTTCGGTTTATCTCTCATTTTGAGTGTGCTGATACGTTCGTGCAACTCTAATCGAGGGGGAAACCATAGGGATTATAGGGGGTAAATATGTCAGGAAGG
>CANRPG010000142.1 GCA_947632425.1 uncultured Clostridia bacterium
GGTGGGAACAATAGGGCTCGAACCTATGACCCTCTGCTTGTAGGGCAGATGCTCTCCCAGCTGAGCTATGCTCCCGATTGCACAGGCAACGTTATAATTATATACTTTTTTGACCTCTTTGTCAAGGGGTTTGCCCGATTTTTTTATTTTTGTGATTTTTCACAAATTCTTTCTATGTACTTATGCTACCACAAGAACTTTTGCACAAATTCTTCCGCGGCATTTGCACCGCGCCGCCGGGTGTGCTATACTTAAAACAGAAAATAAAAGGGGAGAGGTATATGGAAATAAAGCCCGTTGCGCATATATTTACCGACTTTGACGACAAATTCGGCATACCACGCCAAAGCGGAAGAGTGGCACAGCTTTTTGGCAGAATAGTTTTCGAGAAAGAGTTTAGCAGCGAGCAGGCACTTCGCGGCATAGAGGGCTTTTCGCACCTGTGGTTGATATTTGACTTCTCGCTCGCGCACCGTAAGCAGCAGCCGCTCACCGTGCGACCGCCAAGGCTTGGCGGCAACAAGCGAATGGGAGTGTTCGCAACAAGATCTCCTTTCCGACCGAACAGCCTCGGGCTTTCCTGCGTGAAGCTTGAAAGGGTAGAGGGCTGCGAGCTTGTGGTCTCGGGCGTTGACATTTTAAGCGGTACGCCCATTTATGACATAAAACCCTACCTTCCTGCCGCCGACTGCATACCGCAGGCTACAGGCGGTTTTGCAGATGAATATACCGATTACCGCCTTAAAGTTGACTTTCCACAAGATCTGCTTGAAATGCTCCCCGAGGATAAAAGAGAGGCCGCAATTGCCTGCATCGCCGACGATCCGCGCCCCTCATACCAAGACGACGAACAGCGTGTTTACGGTATGCGTTTTGCCGGGTGCGATATACGTTTCAAAGTCGCAGACGGCACAGCGCAAGTGATCGAGGTTGTAAAAATATAAAAAGCGTTGGGTACTATAAAGCGCCCAACGTTTTTGTTGTTACAGAATGTAGTCGGTCATGCAGTCATACCAGTGAACATACGTTACACCGTTTACCGTCAGCCTGTCATTATCGGGCAAGAGCTCGCTCCACCTTTTTCCGCGGTGGTCGTCGCGTTCAAATCTTCGCCACAAAACAGTTCTTCCGTTTTTGTCCAGAAACTGCTCCGTTACCATGCCGCAATTGTATGTCTCAATGTCCATAACGCACACGGTGTCGTAGCTTTTGCCGCCTATAGTTACAGTATACCTGCCGACAATATCCAAAAGAAAATCCTTTTCTGCGCTTGTTACAACGCTGCCTTCTCTGCTTATGTCGCCTTTTGCCGAAAGATGTGTCTCGTTGCCGCAGTTGTTCTCGCCAAATCCCCAGTTGGGCATAAATTCATCAGCATCGAGAAACGTTATAAAATTGCGAACATCTCCGTCATTCCTCAGCGTTGCAAGATAGCGGCAGTGGGTGTCGGTCAGCTGGGCAATAAAGGTGCGCTCGATAACATCATTCTTTTCGCAGCATGATGTTTCTTTTGCATCTATCTCTACACCCTCTATCCCGTGAACTTTTGCTTTCCCGGTGACGCGCATATCGAAAACGCTGCTGCATCTGCGCGAGGGCATATCATACAGCCCCCATGACAGCTTTTCGCCAAGTTTCGGCACCAGGAACCACCCCATAAGTTCCTCCCATTTTACCGAAAACGGAGCTTCGCTGCTCGCTTCTATCTTGTACTTTGGCATAAATTCTGGTAATTTTTTCATAGTATTCTCTCCTTTAGCTCTGTCGGTGTGATACGGATATTTCACTTTGAAATTCTGCCTCGCCGTGTGCAGCCTGCTTTTTACCGTACCCAAAGGTATATTCAGCCGTTTTGCTATCTCGGTCTGCGAAAGTTCTTTCCAGTAATAAAGATACAGTATCTGCTTGTCCTTGTCACCCAGCATAGCCACCGTTTCTTTTACCAAAGAGTCTGCCGAAACGCCGTGCCTGCCGTCTGCAAGCTCTCTTTCTGAAAGTTCGTCAATAGGTATTTCGCTATGCTCAGCCTTTCTGCGAAAGTGGTCGCTGCATTTGTTTTTCGCAATACTTATCAGCCACGCCTTGAATGAATCTTTGTTTTTCAGCTGGCAAAACTTTTGGCAGGCGGTAAGGTAGACTTCCTGCAAAACGTCGTCTGCATCTGCTTTTGTACTCAGCCGAAACCTGACATAGCGCTCTGCCGAGAGCCGCTCCTTTTCTAAAAGCTCTTCAAATTCGTCCATATCCTCACCTCTTTTTTGTGTACTTGAAAACCGGTCTCACTTATATAGACGGATATGCAGCATAAAAGGTTCATTATTTATTGAAAAATAAAAAAGAGCGAAACTATAAAGCTTCGCCCTTTTATCTGTATGAATTACTTTATCGGCTCAAAGTCAGCAGCGCCGTGTTTGCACAGCGGACAAATGAAATCATCGGGAAGCGTGTCGCCCTCGTAGATGTATCCGCATATCTTGCATACAAAGCCCTTTATGCCCTCGGTCTGCGGCTTTGGCTTAACGTTTGCGTGATAGTACGAATATGTCATAGTCTCCTTGTCGTTTATCGTGCGCGCCTCGGTAATGCTGCAAATGAACATTCCGTGCGTGCCAAGGTCAACATACTGCTCAACTTCGAGCGAAATAAACGCATTTATATATCTCGGCATAACGGCAAGCCCGTTTGCAGAGTGGTCGCACTGATAGTCGGCAAATTTGTCTGTATTCCTGCCGCTTACAAACCCGAAGTCCTCAAACACCTTGAAAGGCGCATCGGTGCTAAGGCAGTTTACGTTCATTTTGCCCGTCTGCTTTATAACGTGGTGAGAGTAGTTTTCCTTGTTTATGGTAACGGCTATCTTGTCGGGGCTGTTTGCCACCTGTGATACCGTGTTCACAATAAGACCGTTGTCCTTGCTGCCGTCATTGCAGGTAACTACATACAAGCCGTAGCCTATCTTGAACATAGCGGCAGGGTCGTTCTTCGGCGCCGAGTCAGAGCGCGCAATATAGTCCTGGCAAAGCTCGTTTGCCATAGCCTCTATCTGCTCTTTGTTTTCACTCTTTACAGACGACATAATGCTTACCGTGGTGTCAAGCCACTCGATGTTCTTGCAGTTTTCAAACATCTTTTTCATCGTTTTAGCGGCAAGCGGCGCCCACGAGCCGTTCTCTATAAGACCGATAGTTCTGTTCTGATAGTTTCTTTCTGTAAGAGCGTCA
The DNA here is from genome assembly GCA_947632425.1 of uncultured Clostridia bacterium. GTDB lineage: Bacteria > Bacillota > Clostridia > Oscillospirales > Ruminococcaceae > UBA7477. Next base: position 3,222 of record CANRPG010000142.1, read on the forward strand.
ATAAACGTCCTCATGAACGGGAAAATATCCGCGTTGTAAGTCGTGGTAGCAAGCACAAGTTTTCCGTACCTGAAAGCATCTTCAACAGCCTCTGCCATGTCCTCACGCGCTAAGTCGCATACGACCACCTTCGGGCAGCCTTTTTCTTTCAGCTTGTCAGCCAGCATATTTACAGCTTTTTTGGTATTGCCGTAAACCGAGGTGTACGCTATCATAATGCCCTCGCTCTCGGGCTGATATGAAGACCATGTGTTGTACAGACCGAGATAATAGCCTAGGTTTTCTTTGAGGATAGGGCCGTGCAGAGGGCATATGGTCTGAATATCGAGAGCCGCAGCCTTTTTCAGAAGAGCCTGCACCTGAGCGCCGTATTTGCCCACAATGCCAAAGTAGTATCTCCTAGCCTCGCATGCCCAGTCCTCGTCTACATCGAGCGCGCCGAACTTGCCAAAGCCGTCAGCCGAGAAAAGCACCTTGTCGCAGCTGTCGTATGTTACCATAACTTCGGGCCAGTGAACCATCGGCGCAAACACAAAGTTCAGCGTGTGCTTGCCAAGCGGCAGAGTACCGCCGTTTTCAACAACAAGCTTCTTGCTCTCGATGTCCAACCCGTCAAAAAAGTTGCTCATCATGCCAAAAGTTTTTGCGTTTGCCACCACCTGCGCCGTGGGGTATGCGTTAAGAAAACTTACTATGTTTGCCGAGTGGTCGGGTTCCATGTGCTGAACTACCAGATAGTCGGGCTTTCTGCCGCCCAGCGCATCGCGCAGATTATCCAGCCATTCATGCGTGAACTTTATGTCCACCGTGTCCATAACGGCAATTTTGTCGTCCATAATAACGTATGAATTGTAAGCCATGCCGTTGGGCACATCATACTGCCCCTCAAAAAGGTCTACCTTGTGGTCGTTCACTCCTACATAGAGTATGTCGTCTGTTACCTTAACCATTTCAAACTTCTCCTTTATGATAATTTTTATCGTCTTTCATGGTGCATTTTGTTTTGCCGCAAGTGCCGCTGTAAGGGCAGCTAGAGCAGCCTTTTTTTCTGTCTTTCACCATTTTTATTATAGCGAAAACCAGCCATATCAGCAGCAGTGCGGCAACAATTATCGTGCCTATGTTATCGCTTATTATGCCGAGCATTTTTATCGCCCCTTGATAGTTTTGACATACACAGCAAGCGTTATTCTCTGCTTTGTATAATGCCGTAAACTTCGTCTGTTTTTGGCGGATAGAGCGCAATAGGGAAGTGCGATATTGCAGCCGCAGCCACCGCGCTTGCAAAGCTTACAAGGCTCTCATCGTCCATGCCATGCGCCAGAGCGTAAACGCACCCTGCTTTAAAGCTGTCGCCTGCGCCCAAAGTGCTCTGAACATTCACTTTATACGGCGTAAAGCGCTTTATTTCGCCGCCTTTTCTGCCATATACAAATTCGCCGCCGCCGTTGGTTATAATAGTAAGACCGCCGCCGTTTTGCATATAATTTTCTGTAAGCTTTTTGCGCGTGCTGCCTTTGCAGGCGCTTTCAAAGCTCTCACCCGATATTACAGATACCGCAGAATTTTTATGTATATAGCTGTCATACGCACAGTCAACAGTCACGTAAGGCACGCCGCATTTTACGCAGAGCCTTGCCGCTTTTTCGGAATCTTCAAAAAAGTACGGGTCAACGGCAGCAGCATTACAGCCGCGAATGTGTTCTTCTTTCGGTGTGCTCCACGGCTTTTCACTGCTGCTTTTGGCGTTTTCGTAAAACTTGCCGAACGTGCCGAGCGGCGTTCTTATGTCGCCCGAGATAATGATGAAGTCCTCCAGCGCCTCGCCGTTTTCGTCAAACGTCAGCGGAGATATATCTACACCGAGACCCTCGTAAAACTCTTTCACAGTCTTTACAGCACCGCCGCAGATGTGGTTGCCGTCCATACAAACATCAGCTCCCAGCGATGAGAGCACCGTAGCGCAAGTGCCCGTTTCGCCGCCGGGAAAGCAGTATTTCTGCTGTATTTCTCTGTAGGTGTCGGGCGTTAAAAACTCATCGCCTATAAGAAAACTGTGCGACAGGCATATCATGCCGTAAAGATAAATTTTTTTCATCA